>NZ_JAKKRO010000031.1:0-58041 GCF_025654235.1 Shewanella sp. SM32
GTGTAATCGGCAAGGTGATTACGTACAGTGCTTTCATGAATGCGTAATGCTTGAGAAATCATTGCCGGGGTCCAGCCTTCGGATGCAAGCAGTACTGCTTTGATGCGGTCACGAATACGCCCGTCACGCGTTTGAGCATGCTGGGTCTCTAGGACTTGTTTTTGTTCAGGAGTAAGGAGTAGTTTCATAATCGTTAGCTTGATCCTCATTTCACTGAAAATCAAGCATCTTCATTGATCACGGGTATATATAGGTCTGCGTGACTATGACAAAGCCTTGGCTGCAGTCGCTCAAGCATTAGCCCTAGTGGTGAATATTGATGATGTCACGATTAAACGGCACTCATATCTAAGAATTGCCAATATTTATTCCGAAATGGACGCTTATAGTGATATGGGCCTTTATGCCTATAAGGTGTTACAACTCGCAAAGGAAACCGATGTCCGCGATATTTGCCATGCCAAATTGCTGCGCGCTATTTATTTACTCGGCGTGAAAAATCCCGATGCCTTCGATGCCTTCGAAGATAGCCGTCAATACTGTGATGCGAAGCAATTCCCCCTTCTGGCGACTATGTCGATAAAAGGCAAAGCTATGGTTTTGCAGGAGCGGGGCGACTTTTTAGGTGCGAGAGCGATTCTACTATTAGCTTTAAAAGGGTATGAAGCTTTTCAATTTCAGTTAGAAATCAGCCATGTGCATGCACTACTTGCCGAGAATTACTTTGCCATGGATGAGCAGGTTCAAGCGAAAAGTCACGCCGTTAAAGTGCTTTCATTCCCCGATGATAATAGCTACATCGAACATAAGCATATTGCATATAAGGTATTTGCCGAACTGATGGCGGCGGATAAACAATTTGAGCAAGCATATGAATACAAAAGAAAAGAACAATATTATAATCAATTGATTTTTGACCAATCTAGAATGAAAACCCTCGCTTATCAGGCGGCTAAGTTTAATGCTGATGAACAGTCGCGTGAAATCAATTTACTCAATAAAGAGCGTGAACTTTACATCGCTCAGCAAATGGTAAAAGAGCGGGAATACACCAATATGCTGATGTTTATCACTATTCTAGTGGGTGGGCTGTTCTTCCTTGGGATTTTGTTAGCCGTAGGTCAGATGCAGAAACGTAAGTTTATGCGTATGGCGAGAATGGATGCCTTAACAGGCATATTGAATCGTGGTGCAGGGCAAGAGTTGGGAGAAAACCTTTTTGTGCAAGCCACGGCTCGTAGCGGGGATTTCTGTGTCATTTTATTCGATTTAGATTTCTTCAAACGTATCAACGATTCTTTTGGTCATGGAACTGGCGATTGGGCGCTTAAAAAGGTGGTTGACTCCCTTAAATCCCATATCCGAAATGGTGATGTTTTTGCTCGTATCGGCGGTGAGGAGTTTGCAATTTTATTACCCTATGCCGATGAAGCGAAAGGCATGGAAGTGGCGGAGCAATGTCGAGCTCGTATCGAGGCCATTGATACCCAACATTCAGGGCATAAGTTCGTCATAACGGCGAGTTTTGGCGTGAGCGGTTTAATGGCTGATGATCTGAGTTTGGATCCATTATTTCACCGAGCCGACATGGCGCTCTATGCCGCTAAGGCCAATGGCCGCAACACCGTAGTACGCTATTCTGACATATTAAAATGTGACAAGCAGGCAACTGATTTACGGCCTCATATCGCATCGCCCTCTGTGTAATGCAAGTCGAGTGAGCATTTAGTCTCATCCAGAGTTGGCAAGCCCTTACTGGTTTTATCCTTCCTTAGTTTATTGCTCGTTTTTTATTTTGCAGCCACTCACTAAAATGCAATAACAGTCTAAGGTGTCTCTAAGCGCTCTTTTACTCTGCTTTGTTGCTCCAGTTGATTTCCCCCACGCTTAAGTGTTTTTCGTATCAAAAATTTCTCATTTTTAATGAATTGCCTTGACCTTGTTAATAAATAAATGGGATATCATAGCTGATAATTGCCTAGCTATTGCTGGGGCCTTACATAGAACAATGCGCATTCCTTTTTCCGTTGGAGCCTTCATGGAACAGTCGAGTTTACTCACGTCGGTGCTGCTATTTTTATTGGCGGCGGTTATTTTTGTTCCCTTGGGTAAACGTTTTGGCGCGGGCCCTATTCTTTCCTATTTGGCCGCAGGGATTATTTTAGGCCCAGGTGGCATGGCGTTGGTTTCTGATCCTGCAGCCGTGTTGCATTTTGCCGAGTTAGGTGTGGTACTTATGCTGTTTGTACTTGGACTCGAATTGAATCCAAGTAAATTATGGGAACTTCGCAGTGCTATCTTTGGTTTAGGCAGTGGTCAGCTGTTGTTGTCATGGGCTGCGATTGGAGGTTTGGCTTGGGGCTTTGGCTTGTCTATTGAGGCGGCTTTAGTGGTTGGCGCCGCGCTATCTTTATCATCGACAGCCTTTGCCGTGCAGTTAATGAGTGAGCATAGACTGCTCACAACCCCACTTGGACGTGATGCTTTTGGGGTATTGTTAATGCAAGACCTTGCGGTTATCCCTATGTTGCTGCTGACTGCATATTTGGCGCCCAATTCTGCTCAGATTGAACATCATGCGGTGCCTTGGTACTGGACGTGTCTTGCGCTCGTTGGTTTTGTGTTAGTGGGGAAATATTTACTGCCTAAATTCCTTAAACTAGTGGCAAGCAGTGGGGTGCGTGAAGTGCTCACCGCTTTTGCATTATTACTGGTCATGGGTAGCGCTGAGTTAATGGAGTGGTTGGGACTTTCCGCGGGTATGGGGGCATTTTTGGCGGGTATTATGCTCGCTAACTCAAGTTATCGGCACCAGCTCGAAACTGACATAGAACCTTTTAAAGGCTTATTGCTTGGGCTGTTTTTCATGGCTGTCGGTATGAGTATGGATTTGAAATTATTGATATCTGATCCGTTACTTATTCTGGGTATTTTAATGGCTATGTTGCTGATTAAAACCTTTGTGCTTATGGTGTTGGGTCGCATTCGGCACCACAAATGGCGGCCTAGTATTGCACTAGGTTTGATCCTTGCTGAAGGCGGTGAATTTGCCTTTGTGCTTTTATCTCAGGCGCAGCTATCTGGTATTGTCGGCGATAAAATTGCGCAAGTCCTTATGCTTGCTATTGGTTTGTCTATGGCAGTAACGCCTCTATTGTTTACTTTGTTCCGAGCAACTAAAGCCAAAGTGGTGGATACTCGTCTGCCAGATACGATTAATGTCACTGAATCTGAAGTGGTGATTGCTGGATTTGGTCGAGTAGGCCAGATCACGGGGCGTATTTTGGCCTCATCAGGTATCCCTTTTGTCGCCTTGGATAAGGATGCGAGTCATGTGGATGTTATTCGTAAATACGGTGGTGAAGTATATTTTGGTGATGCCAGACGCTTAGACATGTTGATGTCGGCGGGGATTGCTCGGTCTAGATTACTATTGCTTGCCGTGGACAGTGTTGAGGATTCCATTGAAATTGCTCAGCAAGTGAAAACGCATTTTCCCCATATCAACATAGTCGCGCGGGCGAGGGACCGTAACCATGCTTATCGTTTGATGAGCCTTGGGGTGACGGATGTGTTTCGTGAGACCTTTGGTTCGGCGCTATCGGCCAGTGAGAAGATTCTCCAAGGCCTAGGTTTATCGCAGGTACAAGCCAACGAGCGGGTAAAAATCTTTGCTGAACATGATAAGAAACTGGTGATTGCGAGTGCGGCTCATCAGAATGATTTAGCGACGTTAATCAATTTATCGAATAAGGGTAAGGCAGAGTTGGAATCCCTCATGCGTGGCGATAGGGAGAATGTGAGCTAATGTTGTCACTCTGATTTGGATATAAAAAGAGAGCATAAATGCTCTCTTTTTTATTGGTTTACAACATCAAATTTAACGCTGATGTTTAGGTGTTAAAAGCTATAGCTGTATTGCAGTTTGACGTTGCGTTCTTCACCCGGCATACCTCCGAGGAACATGGCTTTACTGTAATAGTCTTTATTGAAAAGGTTATTGATGTTCAGCTGGATTTTCCAAGAATCCGCGTTGTAGCTCACCGCCGAGTCGACAACGGTATAGCTAGGCACATAACCGTCTGGAATACCAAATGAGCTAGAGTGCGTGCTGCGATCATCGACAAATTTAGCACCAAGGCTTAATTCGATTGGGCTTGATAAGCTAAACCAATCGGCGCCATAGGTCACCCAAGCACTGGCAGTGACATAAGGTACACCTTTTTGACGGCTGACGTAATTTGCGACGTCATTCGGGTTTTGCTTATCCCTTGCATCTTGGTACATGCCATTAAGGTTAACGCGCCATTGATCATTCAGGTGGGCATTGAGATCGAGTTCGACCCCCTGAGTATCTTCGCTACCATCATAAAAATACACGGGAATATTAGGGGTTAATATGCCATTGGTATAATCAGGGTTGTTATAGGCGACATTAGTACGCGAGCTTTTAAAGAATACCAGTGAGCCAAGCAATTGATCCTCAAATGCTTTAAAGCGCATACCTAGATCATTGCTAATTGATTCTGAATCATCTCGGTCGGTAGCATTATCTTTTACTGCATCAAGTACACTGTAAGCGGTGCGCCCTTTAGAATGGTTGATGAAAAATGATAAATCCTCAATCGGCATGTAGGTTAACCCTAGGTTATAGGTCATACCGTTATCTGTGGTATCGGCTTCTGGTGTCGCTTGGGATTGGCTAGTGCTATAGCGTGGATCAACACCAAAGTGCTCATAGGCTTGTTTAATCTCATTAAAGGCAACACCAATACGCGTGGTAAAGCCGTATGGCAGATAACTGACATGTTGTAAACCTACGCCCCAAGCACTGACTTTTTTGTCATAGTTAGCGGTTTTGAGTGGGTCATAGTCCTCGAATTTACCTGTGCCCCAGTTAGGATTGCGGATGTCGTATATATAAGGCAGAGATCCTTGGTAAATGATTTTGCCATCTTTGTTTTTATAGATTTGATCGGCATCGAAGATAGAATATTGCTGGAAGCGAATATTACGGTCTTCGTAGTTGGCATTGACCAATAATTCATTGTCTATATTGCCAATTTGGAAGTCATAACGTAAATCGGCAAAGTACTGCCACGAAGTCTCGTCGGCATCCACTTTACGGTATTCCTGACGTCTTGCAGCAAAAGGATAAAGTACGCCGTTTTCAACTAAAGGCGATCTAGGCTCTTCGTTAATCACGTCGGTAGGTACGTTTTTAATCTTGATGTTACGCTTCCAATAGACATAGTTATAGGCACCAGTTTGGCGGGCGAAACCTGACGTGTAGTCGCGATACTGCAATTGTTGATTGAGGAACAAATTGTCGCTGAAATAGATATTATGGGTCAGTTTAAATCTTAACTCTTCACCCTCATTGTCCTTCGCCATCGGCGAAATCAGCCCTGCATCACCAAACGAATAAGGGGTTAAGCCGTCTGCGCCAGATAAAGAGGCCGCTAACTGCTGACGCTGTGCATCGGTGAGTTGTAGACCATTACCGTTGGGATCATTAACCAGATCTTGCCACGTGACCTCGCCCGCGCTCTTACCGCCGACTGAATCGGCATTGTAAATTCGAATCGGGTGGCCAATAGAGTCAACGGCGATAGCATCTTTAATGTAAGCACCTGAAAGCATTACATCTTGGCTATCACTTAATACCCATTTTAAGGCGCCATAGATTTCGTCTCTGTCTGTACCTATATCGCGATAGCCATCACTGCGGCCGGATTTTGCCACTAAACGGTAGGCGACATCATCGCTCAGACCGCCCGTGCTATCCAGAGCAAGGGAGTAGGTATCCCATTGTCCAACTTCGGCGGTAAATTTGTTTTTTGACTCGAATTGCGGTTTTTTCTCAATTAAATTGATGACGCCACCAGCACTCCCCATGCCATAGAGTCCAGTCGCTGGGCCTTTTAATACTTCTACGGATTCAACGTTGGTTAAAGAGCGCGTGGGGTTGAAAGTGTTACCAAGGCCAGCACCGCCATACATACCGTCATAGGTGTAATTTGCGCCTAAACCACGGATGACTATGTTGTCACCGATGCCATAGTTATTACCCGCTTGAGTCACACCACTGATGTTACGGATCAAGTCTTGCAGATTATCTGTACCTTGGGTTTCGATCAGTTCTTGGTCAACAATTACAACTGCAGCGGGTGTTTCCATGAGAGACATGTCGGATTTAGTCGCTAGCCCTGAATTTTTCACCACTGAGTTTTGTCTGCCATAAACCGTGATGCGCTCAACGTTGGCTTCAGTATTTGCTGATACCGAGTTAGCTTCGGCGGATGCAGTTTGCGATAAAACGGAAAGGCAGGCGAGTGCAGTTAGTGACAAACGAAATGATTTCATTAATGGTTCCCCCAAATAAATAGGTCGCGAATAGTAATGATTTGCATTTAAGTTGGCAACATATGTTTCAGATGTCGTGGTTGAAATGTGCAGTGCTGCGAATAAGTGTTACGAAAAGGCATGTATTTGAGGAAGTTAGGTATGGGTTCTCGCAGGAGAAAAGCTTCATAAAAAGTCGCGTCTAAGTTCCATCCCACTGTAATGTCAAATTTGTTTCATTTTTTTTATAAAAAAGTGATTTATTTTTTGAGTTAACCATCACATCCCACCTTGTTGATCGGGAAACGCAACCTGGTACTTAGTTTGAATCGCACATGACACCTATTTCGTTTACGTAAACGTCAAAATTAAACGGTTGTTTTAATTCATGGCAATGGCAACAGTCTTTATCATTATGATTTATATGAATTTATCTGACTTACCTCTAGGTTAGTTCAAAACATTGAGCATTTTCTACTTAGGTCTAATAGAGTAAAAATGATGTAATAATAAATTTACTATTAGTTATTTAATTACGTAATTAATTACTTTGCGTATTGATTGGTAAAGTTGTCTGACAAGTTTCATTTAACTGCAATTGCTATATGTGATTAAAATTTTTAATTACATATTTATCAGTTATTTGTTGTTTATTTTTTTGCTTGGTCAGACCAATTTTAGCATGGTTTTTACTTAGGTTAATGCATGTTTTTGTCAATCTTGGACTGTTGCAAATACAAACGTTTGTCGGTAAGTTTTAGTTCGAAACAAACATTTGATGGTTTTTTGGTGAGTTTATAAGCAGTGGTGATTAGGGATGCTACTGCTTTATATGTCAGCGTTAAGCCTGTGATAGTGGAGCCTCTTGGGAGGGCATCAAGATGACGGAACACACTTTGAGTGAACAGCAATTGAATTCGACACTGGGTAAAGCTACAGCAAACGCCACGCTTAATATTGTGGGTCGTGACATTCCTGGCCAAGAAGTCATATTTACCGAAGGGGCTGTCGCCTTACTCGAATCCCTTTGTCGTGAGTTTGCCGACGAAGTACCTGCCTTACTCGCTAAACGTAAAGATAAGCAAGCACGTATTGATAAAGGAGCATTACCTGACTTTCTGCCTGAAACCCGCGCTATCCGTGATGGTGCATGGCAAATTCGCGGTATTCCCGATGACTTGCTTGACCGCCGCGTAGAAATCACAGGTCCCGTTGAACGTAAGATGGTGATTAACGCACTCAACGCCAATGCCAAAGTGTTTATGGCCGATTTCGAAGATTCTTTAGCACCAAGCTGGGAAAAAGTCGTCGAAGGTCAAATCAATCTACGTGATGCCGTGCGTGGTGACATTGAGTACACAGCACCGGACACGGGTAAGCACTATAAATTAGGACCAAATCCGGCAGTGCTTATCTGCCGCGTTCGTGGTCTGCACCTTAAAGAAAAACACGTGCAGTTTAATGGCAAAGCGATTCCTGGCTCACTGTTTGATTTCGCACTGTATTTCTACCACAACTATCGCCAACTTTTGGCCAAGGGCAGTGGTCCATATTTTTATATTCCTAAGTTAGAAAGTCATATTGAAGCGCGCTGGTGGGCAAAAGTGTTTGCTTTTGTTGAGGAAAGGTTTTGTCTGCAAGCGGGCACGATTAAATGTACTTGCTTGATTGAGACTTTGCCTGCCGTGTTCGAAATGGACGAAATTCTCTATGAACTACGTTCCAATATCGTCGCACTGAACTGTGGTCGTTGGGATTACATCTTCAGCTATATCAAAACATTAAAACGTCATAGCGACCGAGTCTTACCGGATCGCCAAGCCGTCACTATGGATACGCCTTTCTTAAGCGCTTATTCAAGACTCTTGATTAAGACCTGCCACAAACGCGGTGCCTTAGCGATGGGCGGCATGGCAGCCTTTATTCCTGCTAAAGATCCTGCTCAGAACGAAGCGGTATTGCAGCGAGTTCGTCGAGATAAAGAGCTTGAGGCGCGTAACGGTCACGATGGCACTTGGGTCGCGCACCCTGGCCTTGCCGACACCGCTATGGGGATTTTCAACGAATACATAGGCCAAGATCACTGTAATCAATTACATATTACCCGTGATGTAGACGCGCCGATCCTTGCCAGCGAGTTACTTAAAACCTGCGACGGTGAGCGCACTGAACAAGGGATGCGTCTGAACATTCGTATCGCCCTGCAGTATTTAGAGGCGTGGATCAGCGGCAACGGTTGTGTACCTATTTACGGCTTAATGGAAGATGCGGCTACGGCTGAGATCTCTAGAGCATCAATTTGGCAATGGATCCAACACGGTAAGTCGCTGTCAAACGGTAAATTAGTGACCAAACAACTCTTTAAAGACATGTTGGTTGAAGAGCTGTCGAACGTGAAAAAAGAAGTGGGTAGCGACAGATTCACCCATGGCAAATTCACCCAAGCGGCGGTATTGCTCGAAGACATTACCACCTCCGACGAGCTGGTCGATTTCTTAACCTTACCCGGTTACGAAATGCTGACTGCCTAGGATGAACTCATTTGCTTGAACCGTTTTAGGTAAACCAGATTTAGCTGTGGCGGGGCTACCGCCAACCAAACAATTTAGCAGAGTGAAACTGGGGGGCAGTTTCATGATAGCTACAACATCAAAGAGAAAGGAGCGACACTATGACTAAGGCAACGACTCAGACTTCACGTCAAGAGCAGATTGATGCAATCAAGCGAGATTGGGCAGAAAACCCACGTTGGAAACACGTGCGTCGTCCTTATACCGCAGAAGAAGTGGTTGCGCTTCGCGGTTCAATCGTGCCTGAGAATACTATCGCTAAGCGCGGTGCTGCTAAGTTATGGGAATTGGTTAACGGTGGCGCTAAAAAAGGCTATGTGAATTCATTGGGTGCGTTAACGGGTGGTCAAGCGGTACAACAGGCGAAAGCGGGTATCGAAGCGATTTACCTTTCAGGTTGGCAAGTGGCAGCCGATGCTAACTTAGCCGGCACTATGTACCCAGATCAATCTTTATACCCAGCCAACTCAGTGCCAGCTGTGGTGTCACGCATCAATAATTCATTCCGTCGTGCTGACCAAATTCAGTGGGGCAATGGCGTTAATCCAGAAGATGAAAAATTTGTTGATTACTTTCTGCCAATTATTGCTGACGCAGAAGCGGGTTTTGGCGGCGTATTAAATGCCTTCGAACTGATGAAGTCGATGATCGACGCGGGCGCTGCCGGCGTTCACTTTGAAGATCAGTTAGCTTCAGTGAAAAAATGTGGTCACATGGGCGGCAAAGTATTAGTGCCAACCCAAGAAGCGGTTCAAAAGTTGGTTGCTGCACGTTTAGCGGCGGACGTGAGCGGTGTCGATACACTGGTTATCGCCCGTACCGATGCTAACGCGGCCGATTTGTTAACTTCAGATTGCGACCCATACGATCGTGATTTCGTGACTGGAGAGCGCACCAATGAAGGTTTCTACCGTGTGAAAGCCGGTCTTGACCAAGCGATTTCTCGTGGTCTTGCTTATGCCCCTTATGCAGATTTGATTTGGTGTGAAACCGCTAAACCGGATCTTGAAGAAGCGCGTATTTTTGCTGAGGCGATTCATGCTCAGTACCCAGATCAACTGCTTGCTTATAACTGTTCGCCTTCGTTCAACTGGAAGAAAAATCTGGACGACGCCACTATCGCGCGCTTCCAACAAGCATTATCAGACATGGGCTACAAGTACCAGTTCATCACTTTAGCCGGTATCCACAACATGTGGTACAACATGTTCGACCTCGCTTACGACTATGCTCGTGGCGAAGGCATGAAGCATTATGTTGAGAAAGTTCAAGAAGTTGAGTTTGCTGCTGCGAAGAAAGGTTACACCTTCGTCGCGCATCAACAGGAAGTGGGCACAGGTTATTTCGACCAAGTGACTACGGTTATTCAAGGTGGCCATTCATCAGTGACCGCACTGACAGGTTCCACCGAAGAAGAGCAGTTTTAAGCAGTAAGCGCTTAGGATGATCCATTGTGATTGTGGATCACTCCTTAGCACGCCTTATGCTGATGTATCTGGTGAGGCGTGGTTAAAAACTCGAAATAGAGGGCAAGGCGGACTGTGATGAGTTACTGAGCTTGCAGCTTAAATCTCGAGTCGAGTGTGAAAGAGTGTTACCTGTAAACCTGTGTTTAGCTGCTTTGCAGCTGTTGTCCCCGTGCAGTTCGCCTACATGTGCTGTGCGGGTTTTTAAGTCAAACCTCGTGACTTAACTTCCTACCCAGTAAGTTTTTGCTTGCCTTAGCTTGGCGACTCTATGAGTCGCTATTTTTTTGCTTATTGGTTCACTATTACGCTGATTAATATGGTGCAACTCTGATGCGACTTGGTGCAATAATCGGATTATTTTACAGCAGCTTATTGCTATCTCATTGTTATTTAATGGCTATCAATAGTGGCCTGAAAAATGCTCTGAATAATGTGGAAAGTTATAGCTTATTAAAGCTGATTATTGGCATTCACATTGAGGTCACCGCCATGAAATATTACAGTCGCCGTTTAGTTAAACCTGAACATTTAAATCCAGCAAATACCCTGTTTGGCGGTCAGTTGCTCAGTTGGATAGATGAGGAGGCCGCCATCTTTGCAGCCTGTCAGATGAAGAGCACGAGCCATGTGACTAAGCTGATTTCTGAAATCAACTTTATGACGCCAGCGCATCAAGGGGATGTGATTGAGTTTGGTCTGGAGCTGGTGAGCCTCGGCCACAGTTCGATTACCGTAAGCTGCCAAGTACGCAATAAGATGACGCAGGCGCCAGTGGTGAGCATAGATAAGATGGTGTTTGTGCATGTCAATACCCAAGGATTGCCTGTGCCCCATGGTATTCGGGCGAATGCGGCTTAAGGGGCGTGGCGCTTAAAATGCGTGATGCTTAAATGTATAAGATGCTTAAAATGAGCAGTGACGCCTAGGCGTCACTGTCATTAGTCTTTGGTTAAATCTTCTTTTACCGATTTGACCGCATCCCGTGAAGCATGACCTATGGCTTTTGTCGTGTCTCGAGTCGCGTGGCCTATCTCAGTGGTGACTTCTTTAGTCGTTGTGCCGATGGCACGGCCTGCGTCCTTTAAATCCGCACAGGCGGATGTAGCGAGTAATAAAGGAATAATAATGAGCGTCGCTTTATTCATTGTGATGCCAATCCTCAATTTAAGTTCGTAACTCAATTTACTGGGCCTTGCCATTTTTACTGTGCTAAATGACATTTGGGACAATATAACAGATCTTGAGCTGAATCACGCTATGGCGACATTATCTGCTGAGTCGCTGTTGCAATGCTTCTGTTCGAGTATCAACCGAGTGAGTGAAACTAAGAGCATTAAATGACGTCGTGGGTTGAGTTATCGAACTCGACAAATAAAAACGCCAGTGGCGTTTTGCGCACTGGCGTCTAAGGTCGCTAAATAATACTGCAAAGATTATTCGAGTTTGGCTAAGCGTTGTTGATAGTCTTCAATCAGGTGCTGCATAATTTCTTCTGGCGCCGCATCGTCACAGCAATCGTCTAAAAAGATTTTAAAGGTGACTAAGGCATGGCCGTCATTTTTGAGTCTGTCACTCTGCATTGAGAAGTAAGCATCTTCATTTTCGGCTTTACGAACCACAAACTTATTTGTTTCGAAGGTTTTTTCCCCAGAAAGCTCGTGCCATTTAGTGATGCGATTTAACGCGATCTCACAGGACTGGTTCATTTCAATATGATTTAACCAAGTAACGGGATGTTCAGGATCTTTGTAATGTGGACATCTAACTGTGTAGTTATATACATGGGTGATTGCAGTCATAGCGTACCTACCTGTTCGAGGATATTGTTGCCATCATAGGCATCGTTTTTGAATTCGGTCAATCATTAATTAAGTCTATATAGCCTTGATGTTTTTTGACGGAGAAGGATAGTTACTGCATGAAAATTAACCATTTACTTAATCTGTCATGTCTCTATTTAGCATGAGTTTTATGCCAATAACTTTGTGCTAGATCTCAGTTTTGGGTGAAGTTTCGCTTTTGCTGAATTACTGATTAATAAAGCAACAACTTGGTCGTCAGTAAGTCTTATTGATAAAAAGAGTTAACAGCAGAGTAAATAGGTTAATTAGGCTTTGGTGGGCGCAATATGATTAAGTGGCAGTATAAGTTGTCGCAGAGGAAACGCAGAAGGCAGAATGGACAGAGGCCCATTCGTTAGAACGGGCCTCTCAGCTGGCTTCATCTTTTGCAGGGAAAAAGCGAACTGGGGCCATCTTATCGGATCTGTAACAGTCTGTAACCCACAGAGATCACGTTTTTTATATCATTTTGCTATGAATATTTGAGGTTCAGATCCTTTCTTCTTGAATATGCAGATTTGTGAGTGTTTTGTCAGTGCAAAGGTGCATAGACACTGAGTTTTATGTTGGTTTTTGTTACTCAATTTTTAAGATAGCAACTTACCTCGCCATCTTGTTGATACAGGTGTAAAAAAGGCCCCAATAGTGCAGCAATAATCTGTGCACTATTGGAGCCTAAAACGAATTCATTGGAGGATGAAGTCGTGTTTACGCACTAGCAGGACAATAAGTCGTTATCCAGCAAGTTAGCGCACGATTGTTGTGTGCTAACTTGCGATTGGTAAGGTATGGCGCTTACAGCGCACAATTACAGCGCATTAGTGAAGATCTGACAGATCTCCGCATGGGTCGCTTGTTTTGGATTGGTGAATCCACAGGCATCTTTTAACGCGTTATCCGCAAGTGTTGGAATATCTTCCGCTTTCACGCCTAATAAGGTCAGGTTTTCAGGGATCTTAACCGCAACAGACAGTTTTTTGATTGCCGCTATCGCCGCACTGGCACCTTGTTCATCTGTCATCGCAGACACATCCACGCCCATAGCCTTGGCAATGTCTTTTAAGCGCGCAGGGACGACCTGGGCGTTATATTCCTGCACATGGGGCAGCAGCAGGGCGTTACACACGCCGTGGGGCAGATCGTAGAAACCGCCTAATTGGTGCGCCATCGCATGCACATAACCTAAGCTGGCATTGTTAAACGCCATACCCGCTAAGAACTGGGCATAGGCCATTTGTTCACGGGCGTTGATGTCTTGACCGTTTTCAACTGCGTTGACTAAGTTAGCTTGAATCAATTCCATGGCCTTGATCGCACAGGCGTCGGTGATCGGGTTAGCTGCAATAGACACATAGGCTTCAACCGCGTGAGTCAGTGCATCCATACCGGTTGCGGCAGTTAGGCTCGCAGGCTTTTTCAGCATGAGCTCAGGGTCGTTGACCGACAGCAAAGGCGTGGTGTGTTTATCGACAATCGCCATTTTAATGTGTCGGGCTTCGTCGGTAATGATACAGAAGCGCGTCATTTCACTGGCTGTGCCTGCTGTTGTATTAATGGCCACTAACGGCAACTGAGGTTTTGCGGATTGATCTAACCCTTCGTAATCCTTAATGCTGCCGCCATTGGTGGCAACAAGGGCGATACCCTTGGCGCAATCATGGGGTGATCCGCCGCCGAGTGAAATCACAAAGTCACACTTGTTGGCTTTTAACAGGGCTAAACCCGCTTCGACGTTCGTCACGGTTGGGTTAGGTTGTACGCCATCATAGATGGTGGAGGTAATGCCATTTTGACCGAGTTTTTCGGCCACTTCACCCACTAAGCCAATCTTGACTAAGGGTTTATCTGTCACTATGAGTGCGTGTTTAAAGCCTAAGGTTTTGATGTCACCGATAGCATCATCCACTGCGCCTTGGCCTAATACGTTGACAGAAGGAATAAAAAATTTAGCAGCCATAAAATCCACCTATTTGCTTGTAAAGATTAAGTTGTGTTCTTTTCTGGTGATCAAGCTACCAATTTGGAGGTGGTGAAAGTGTGAGCTTGATCGAGTTCGGCGCTTATCTGAGGGTAATTTCCCACTAAAGTTGGAACTAGGTAACTAAATTTCGGACTTTTATGACGGGTATTAGTGTTGGCGTACGATATGGTTTTTTAGCGTTGTTAGCGCCCCTGGTGATGCATCATTTCTGTGCATTTTTCGTTTGCTTTTTATCCCACTTTCTTATCCAGAGTTTGACGGCTCAATTGTTAAATCTAACAGAGGTTAAACCTCATAAATACTCTCATTTGTAGCATTAACTCCAATTAATTAGTTTGATATCTAATATTAATTTATGTGTGCTGCTGTGGTTGTGGTAGGGCCGTAAGTCAAAGAAATCTATACATTTAACTTGTTTTTACAGATTAATTCTTTTTTACATAACTAACTTGTGAGCTTTGTCACTGTGCTATTTTAGGTTGATAGTTACATCACTAATCATTATCATGATTGTTAATTGAACGTTCAATTAACGTCGTTCAGAGTATTGAGAGAGTGGTTATTCCTTGAGTATTTATGCCTAAAGCCGCAATGAAATTGATACGCAGACAGCAGCTTATCGATGCGACATTAGCATCGGTTGCCTTGCATGGATTGCAGCACACGACCATCAACAGCATTAGTCAGTTGGCGGGGATGTCGTCGGGGATCATCAGTCATTATTTCAGTGGTAAGCAGGGCTTAATCCAAGCGACGCTGCGCCACTTGCTCGAGCAGTTAAAGCAGGCGTTGCTCAATCGAATCCAAGGACAAGTGTTGGCGCCAACAGAGCGCTTAATGATGATAGTTGAAGCGAATTTTACCGAGTTACAGCGCTCACGAAATGTCACTCACACTTGGCTGAGTTTTTGGGCACAGGCCGTCCACGATCCCCAGTTAGCCCGTTTGCAGAATATCAATAGTCGCCGCTTATACAGCAACTTACATTTTTCCTTTCGGCACGTGTTGCCTAAAGAGTTTGCCCTGATGGCTGCTGAGCAAACGGCGGCGATGATCGATGGATTTTGGTTACGCAGCGCCTTAAGTGAAACCCCTGAGCAAGATTTTGTTCAGGCCGAAAAATTATGCAAAACCTTTATCCACAATGTGATAAAGCAGCATGGAGTCAAAACATGTCAGTAGAAGTACAATACAACTTTATTGCGGGTCAGTTGCTCGCAAACGATAGCGGCGAAACCTTCGACGTCGTCAATCCTGCCACAGGGCAATTGGCGTACCGAGTGCAAGTGGCCGATGAAAAAATTCAGCAAGCGGCCATCGAGAGCGCCAAAAAAGGCTTTGCGATTTGGTCTGCCATGAGTGCTACTGAACGCAGCCGTATTCTGTTAAACGCGGTTGCACTATTGCGCGCTCGTAATGATGAACTCGCGGCAATCGAAGTGTGCGATACAGGTAAACCTTGGCAAGAAGCCTCAGTGGTTGATGTGGTCACAGGCGCTGATGCCATTGAGTTTTTCGCCCATATTGCCCCAGGGCTTGAAGGCGCACAGCAGCAAGTCGGTGGAGATTTTTATTACACTCGCCGCGAGCCCTTAGGCATTTGTGCTGGCATTGGCGCGTGGAATTATCCATTGCAAATCGCCTGTTGGAAGGCCGCACCTGCCTTAGCTAGCGGCAATGTGATGATTTTTAAACCTTCGGAAGAAACGCCGCTTGGCGCACTGAAATTGGCGCAACTCTTAAGTGAGGCGGGTTTGCCCGATGGCGTATTTAACGTCGTGATGGGTGACGGCAAGGTTGGCGCTTGGTTAACGGGGCATCCAGATATTGCCAAAGTGTCCTTCACGGGGGAGGTCGGTACTGGTAAAAAAGTCATGGCCGCGGCGGCAAGTTCATTAAAAGACGTCACTATGGAACTCGGTGGTAAATCACCGCTTATCGTATTTGATGATGCCGATATCGATAATGCCGTTTCAGGTGCCATGCTCGGTAACTTCTATACCCAAGGTGAAGTCTGTACTAATGGGACGCGGGTGTTTGTCCATGAGTCAGTTTATCCACGCTTTATCGAAAAACTGCTTATGCGTACTCAAACCAATATTGTGGTGGGCGATCCTATGGCGCCAGAGACTAACTTTGGCGCCTTGATCTCCAAAGATCACCAGCAAAAAGTGCTCGATTATATTCAGCAAGGTATCGATGACGGCGCAACGCTGCTCACCGGTGGCACAGCATTAACACCTGAAAATGCTCCCAATGGTTACTTCGTCGCCCCGACGATTTTCACCGATTGCACCGACGAGATGCGCATCTGTAAAGAAGAAATCTTTGGCCCTGTAATGTCCGTGCTTACCTTTAAAGATGAAGCCGAAGTGATTGCTCGAGCAAACAATACCGCTATGGGCTTGGCCGCAGGGGTGTTTACCCAAGATATCAGCCGTGCTCACCGGGTCATTCATCAGTTACAGGCGGGTATTTGCTGGATCAATGCCTATGGTGCCTCGCCAGCCGAAATGCCTGTGGGTGGCTATAAGTTGTCGGGCATTGGCCGTGAAAACGGTAGCGAGACACTCAAGCATTACACTCAAGTTAAAGCCGTTTACGTGGGTCTGCAGCCCTTAGAAAGCCCATTTTAAGGAGGCATTTTGACTCAGTCATTAGAGCAAAAATATTATAACTACATCATAGTTGGTGCAGGCTCAGCGGGTTGTGTGCTCGCCAATCGCTTGTCAAAGGATCCTAAAAACGAAGTGCTGTTATTAGAAACCGGAGGCAGCGATAAGAGCATCTTTATTCAAATGCCGACGGCGTTATCAATTCCGATGAACAGCCCTAAATATGCTTGGCAGTTTGAGACGCAGCCTGAGCCGTATTTAGATAATCGCAAGATGCATTGTCCTCGGGGCAAGGTGCTTGGCGGTTCATCGTCGATCAATGGCATGGTATACGTTCGTGGTCATGCTAGGGACTTTGATGAGTGGCAGGCGCAAGGGGCGACCGATTGGGATTATAGCCACTGCTTACCGTACTTTAAGAAGGCGGAAACCTGGGCCTTTGGTGGTGATGAGTATCGCGGTGAGTCTGGGCCGTTAGGCGTGAATAACGGCAATCAAATGCAAAACCCCTTGTACCAAGCCTTTGTGGATGCGGGCATTGCGGCGGGGTATTTATCGACCGCCGATTATAATGCGGCGCAGCAAGAAGGTTTTGGCCCTATGCATATGACGGTCAAAAAAGGCGTACGCTGGTCAACCGCCAATGCCTATTTACGCCCAGCGATGGCTAGACGTAACCTCACGGTTGTGACCCATGCCTTAGTGCATAAAGTGTTATTGGAAGGCCAAATGGCCGTTGGCGTTCGCATTGAACATAAAGGTAAAGTTGAAGATATTCGTTGTAACAAAGACGTGATTTTAGCTGCAGGTTCAATAGGTTCGCCGCATTTGTTGCAATTATCAGGCATTGGTGATCCCCAAGTATTGGCTGATGCAGGGGTCGAGTTACAACATGAGTTGCCCGGTGTTGGTCAGAATTTACAGGATCATTTAGAGTTTTATTTCCAATTCAAATGCCTTAAACCGATTTCACTCAATGGCAAGCTAGATCCTTTCAGCAAGTTCTTAATCGGTGCCCGTTGGATTTTAGATAAGTCTGGCCTAGGGGCCACGAATCACTTTGAATCCTGTGGTTTTATTCGCTCAAAAGCGGGCCTCGAGTGGCCAGATTTGCAGTACCACTTTTTACCTGCGGCTATGCGCTACGATGGTAAAGAAGCCTTTGCGGGACATGGTTTTCAGGTGCATGTCGGCCATAACAAGCCTAAAAGCCGTGGTGCCGTGACCTTAGTGTCGGCAGATCCTAAAGCGCCGCCTAAGATCCAGTTCAATTATTTACAGCATCCCGATGATATTGAAGGCTTTAGAGCCTGCGTGCGTTTAACCCGTGAGATCATCAATCAAACGCCATTCGATGAGTATCGCGGTGAAGAAATTCAACCCGGCACACAAGTGCAAACCGATGCGCAAATCGATGCCTTTGTGCGTCAATCGGTTGAGAGTGCTTATCATCCTTCATGCTCGTGCAAGATGGGCACAGATGCGATGGCCGTAGTGGATCCCGAAACCCGCGTGCATGGATTGCAGAATTTACGGGTGGTGGATTCTTCAATTTTTCCGACTATCCCGAACGGCAATTTGAATGCGCCGACCATAATGTTGGCTGAGCGCGCTGCGGATATGATTTTAGAGGCTGAGATGTTAGCGCCAGCAGATTGCGCCGTTGTGGTTGCCGACGCTTGGCAAACCACACAAAGAAGCACAGCTACAAGTTAACGCCATAAGTGCACAACATGCCTGCTCGGTCCGTCTTATCGATGGACTGGCGGCTTCAATGTTAAGTGACGCATTAATTGATGACTCAAAACTCATTAAGTGATTACTCAAAAGGCTCATGATTCATTTTATCTAAAGGGTCGGTCAGCCCGCAGTGAGTGTGCAAATGACCGCTTTCACGACTGAACATCTATCAGGGTTTAACTATCGCAGAGCGCTTTTTAAGTAGCGATATTTAAGGCTTGAGGGCAGAGCGCTGCCTTTAAAAATGATTCAGTTTTTTATTATTAAATAAAAACATGGAGTTACATTTTATGGATTCATATCCTCATGCCTACTTATATCCAGTATCGACTGGGGCGGAGTGCACCCTATGACCTGGTTATTATCCGCAGGAATACTGTTCACTTTTGCCGCGATTGCGTTTGTGATTTATCGCTGGGGTAATATTCGCTGTATCGGGGTGACGCCTGTGCGTACGTTTACCTTTATCGCGATTCTGTTCACCTCTGGGCTTGATGTCGGCTTGATCATGTTTCCGCTGACCGAGTTTGCCGGCTATGCCAATGTGGCGGCGAGTCCTGAATACGGCTTTACCAATCCGCTGGCGATTGAGTTTGGCTTTTGGGCATTTTTGATTTGGGTTTTCTACTTTTTAACCTGTTTCTATTTTTGTGTGATTGAACCTAGGGTGAAGTTTTTCGACATTCCTTGGGTCAAGTTCATCAATAACATTGTGATAATTGGCACCTGTGCTTTTACCGCCTATTTGTTACTCAGCAATTTACCTTGGTATTTACCCGAATTAGGTGATGGTGAAACCATAATCGGTAGCTTCTATTTGATTGTATTTATGGTTATCGCTGCGGCGGTATATTCCAGTACTAGCATACGTTATGTGCGTATTTTGAGCTTATCGAGCACTTGGTTATTTTTAGGCTTGATTGCCATCATGTGGGCCAATGCATTTTTATCGGCTGACTCGAGTGTGGGCGAGTTCTTTACGACCTTTGCCATGTTGGGTGACTACTTCGGCAATATTCAACATTTTGTTTTACCCATCAACGACTACCATGAGTTTTATTTGTTCTGGTGGTTTGCGTGGAGCATTATGATTGGTCAATTTACCTCGCGCTTTGTCGGTGGAATGAAAACCTACCAAGTGCTGCTGGCCATGATGGTGTTTCCGTCTATCCCCATCGCTATCTGGTTCACTGTGCTTTATTACTACAGCGCCAATGGGTTAGATACCTCAGGTTTCTATAATCTGGCGATGGTGATTGTAGGGGTGACCTTTGTGATTAATTCACTCGACTCACTGGTACGCCTGTATACCGACAACCTTAATCTGACGATTGAGCGCTTAGGCAAGCTTAAATATGTCAGCTTTAACTTAGTCTTGCTCTGCAGTCTGACATTACTGTTTCAATTAGACTTTCTTCAAATTCAATGGGTTGGTGCAATCGCACTGGGCCTTATCTTTAGCTGTTTTGGTTACATCATGCTGACGCAATTGCAAACGGTTCGTGCCATTGAGCGCTCGCCAAAAGAGAACAAAATCGACTTTACTAAAATTGAGTTAGCGAACTAATGGAAAAATTAATAATGAAATCAAAATGTTTTTATCTTGTCGCTGGTGGATTGTTATTGATGTCGACTGCGGCGAATGCCGGATTATCGGCTACTGTGACGACAACGTCGGATTACACTTTTAATGGTGTCAGCCAAACTGACAGCGGCCCAGCACTGCAAGGCAGTCTGGATTACGGGTTTGATTCGGGCTGGTACGTGGGCGGCTTTACCTCGAACGTCGACTTTGGTGGTAGCGATGATACTTGGTTAGAGCTTGATGCCTATGCGGGTAAGTATTATCAGCTGAATAAACAATTGAGTCTCGATGTCGGGCTGGCTTATTACACCTACCACGGCGATTCCTTCTCCGATGAGTACAACTATCCTGAGTTGTATAGCAAGCTAGGTTACGACACTTCTCTTGGCCACTCTGAAGCTAAGTTAACCTACACATGGGACTACTTTGGCTTGGGCGGCGGACATTACACTATGTTGCTCGGCCATACGATTAGCGTTGCCGAGGGCCATGATATTCGCTTCAGTGTTGACCGCTCGACGTCACTCGATAAAGACAAATGGTCATGGGATGGCGGCAAATCCTTCAATCACTATCGCATTGCCTATATGACCAGTTGGAGCGGCTTTGATTTCAGCCTCGCCGCAGAAGATACCAGCATGAACTTAGATACCAGTGACGAGCGCCTAGTGTTGTCGGTATCGCGTCAATTCATGTTGTAATCTAAGGCACTTTTACCATAAAAGTGCCTCCTCTTGGTGAGTTCAGTCGCGCTTTCTGGTAAGGTGCACTCGTTGCTTAGAACGGGGAGAATGCAAAGTACGATGGAAAAATATGAACAATTGCTCATTTCGCTGCGTCGAGTGATACGCGCTATCGACATTCATTCTCGTCAGCTGAACAAACATTCAGGTTTAACTGGGCCGCAATTGATGGTGATGCAGAAAATCGCCCAATTGGATGCGCCATTGGCGAAAACTGTGGCGGAAGAAATTACCCTCAGCCCTGCGACTGTGACGACTATTATCGATCGACTCGAGGGCCGTGGTTTAGTGATCCGTTTGCGCAGTGAGACTGATAAACGTAAGGTGCATTTATACCTTAGCGATGCGGGCCGAGCGCTGTTACAGGACTCACCTAAACCGTTACAGGATCATTTTATTAAGCGTTATCAAAATCTTGAAGAATGGGAGCAGAGCCAATTGCTCTCTGCCGTTGAGCGTATCGCGACTATGATGGACGCCGATAAAATTGATGCGGCGCCTATGCTCTTGGTCGGGAAGATCCAAGGCGACGAGTAATCGTTTAGATCATGTTTAAATGAATTAGACGCTAAAATCGATTCGTTTTTAAAATGAAAAAGCACTGAATATTCAGTGCTTTTTTGCTTTTAGCTAGATATCGTTTTGCAGTGCATCTTTTACATACTTAAGCTGCAGGACAGCTGGTTTGAGCCACAGAGTTAATCAGGATTTCTTGTACTGGCGTGTTGGCAAAACCACCGCTACTTTTTGTTGGTACTATGCTTATCTGATCCGCCACATCCATGCCGTCAACCACTTTGCCAAACACGGCATAACCATAATTGCTCGCAGACGCATCCAAATGTGGATTATCTAACACATTGATAAAGAACTGTGATGTTGCAGAATTTGGATCATCCGTGCGAGCCATAGAGATAGTGCCACGTTTGTTGCTAATACCGACTGCGGCTTCATTTTTGATGGGGGCATCGCCTGGTTTGCTTTTGAGCCCTGTGGTAAAACCGCCGCCTTGGATCATAAAGTTATTAACGGTTCTATGGAATAAGGTGCCGTTATAGAAAGACTTATCAACATACTGCTTAAAGTTTTTACCTGTGATGGGCATGTTCGTTAAGTCAATGGCGAGTGTGATATCGCCTTTTGTGGTTTTCATTAAATAACATACATCCGCAGCTAAGGCTGGCGGAGTGGGATCGGGCGTCGGTGGCGTCGGCGTTAGATCACCATCTGTACTTCCTTCACAACCGGTTAAGGCTATGCAGCCGACAAACAGTAATCCTGATAACTTCTTCATTTCATATCCTTATTCTCAATCATCATTGGGGAGTTTTTGCTTTAGCATTCCATGGGAGCGAGCCACTGGCGTATATGCGAGGGCATATCAGGTTCCATGAATTTAATGTTGTTATTATGTTTCTATGCTGTAGCGAAACGAGATGTTGACAGAGGAGAGATAGGCTGTTCAAGTTATAAAACGCAATTGATACAAAGTGTTGCACTGATGTCTGTGGTTAATATGTCACCTGACGTATTTGTTAGTATTAGTCTGAACGCAATGACATAAAAATGACTTACGCTTGTCATGTTATTTCTATCCCTTTGCTCTTTACTTATTGCATGCTTTAGGAGCCATGCTTGCCCTCTTGCTGAACGCATGCCCCAATTTAGTGCATTCCACTCTTTATATCCTGATAGCTACTGAGCGCCAACTTAACTGAGTGCTTCTAGTAAGTTACTGATTTTTTGAAAATGTTTTTTGTTATTTCTCTGAAATATTTATGTCATCTTCTTGTTACTTTTCGTTGGCATGGTTACTGTATATCTAAAGCTATGGATGAGCGGTCGCGGGGGCGACAAAATATGGGGCTGGAAAAGTTGCTGTATTTGCGGGGAGTTGGAGCAGAATTTACTGATTGTTTTGGCCAAAATATCCATATTTCCGAGGTAGACAGGCAAGGTATCTTGACCTGTATGTTACAGGAAAAAAACAGCGTGGCAGGGACTGCCATTGATGCTCCTTCTACAGAAGCGTTATCGAGTGATGCTGGGCTGACCTGTGTCGATGCGGTATTGACCGAAGCATTGATCGCGTCGCAAATTGACTTGCTGGATGCCCGTCCTTGGACTCAGGTTCTACCTGAATTCCATTGGTGTTTTGTGGATGAACCTTGGATAAGCCTTTGTTTACCGGAAACCTACACCTCAGATCTGAGTGTGGCGATTGAATGCGAACAGGGTGAGTCCATCGTATTTGATGTGCCTTTCTCGGCGCTTAAGTCCATTGGCGATTACCGCATTGAACAAACGCTTTATCTACACTATCGCCTTGATCTTACGCAACTGGGATTCGCACGCCTCGATTTAGCTGAGGCCAAGACCCAAGCTTACCCTGACAACTTAATGCCCGCCGAGACTGAAGCGGTGAATTTAGCGTCCTATTTCCTGAGCAGCCAAGAGTTCACTAACAACCCTGCATTCACAAAAAACCAAGACTCATTTGCGCAAGTAGCAGACAAAAATGCGAGTGATTTCTCTGTTTTAGGTTTGGGCTTTCATCGCATAGCCTTAAGCTTAAAACATGCCCTATCGACAAGTGCACAAGCGGCAAGCTCTGCGCTAGAGGGCTGTGTGACGGCAGAGGCTGATACTCGTACTTTGTTCTCTGGCACCTTAATGGTGGCGCCGCGGGCCGCTTATCAAGGCGTACTCACGGCTGTTGCCCAAGGTAAACGCCATAAACCTTGGGGGATCAGCGTCCAACTCTACAGTTTGCGCAGCGAGAGCCAATGGGGCATTGGCGACTTTGGTGATTTAGAACAACTGATCGGGCTGGTGGCGGCGCAGGGCGCGGATTTTATTCAACTCAATCCCTTGCACGCCCTCGATATCGCGGCGCCAGAGCATCCGAGTCCCTATAGTCCGTGCGATCGCCGCAGACTTAATCCTCTATATATTCAATTACAAAGCGTTCCTGAATACCAAACTCTTGCCACTGAATTTTCAAGCGCTACTTGGGTAGAGGCTATCGCCTTACTGAATCGTGATAATTGGCTCGATTATCCTAAGGTGAGTGAGCTGAAATACCGTGCCTTTGAGCAGTTATATCGCGTTTTTTGTGACACGCATCTGGCGAACGACACGCCCAGAGCGCAAAGATTCCATGAGTTTGTGCGTGAGCAGGGCAGTGCGCTACAAGAGTTTGCTCAAGCGGAATACTTACGTAGCCCTAAAGCGTTTGTGCAAGAGGAAGGTTTCTATCTTTACCTGCAATTTGTGGCTGAAAAGCAGTTACACCTCTGTCAGCTAAAAGCTAAAGAGGTGGGTATGGGGCTGGGATTGATCCGTGATTTGGCCGTCGGTGCAGCGCTGCAGGGCAGTGAAGTACAGGCTAATGCCGAGCAGTTTTGTTTGAATGCTAGCATAGGTGCACCGCCCGATCCCTTTGCACCCCAAGGACAAAATTGGGGCTTAACGCCACTCGATCCGGTGAAGTTAAAACAACATCATTTCAGTCATTTTATCGCCTTGGTCCGCGCCAATATGGAAAGCTGTGGTGCCTTGCGTATCGATCATGTGATGGGCTTACTGCGACTCTGGTGGTGGCCGCTGGATAAGCAACTCGGTCACGGTGCCTATGTGTATTATCCCGTCGAAACCTTGCTTGCCATCGTTTGTCTTGAGAGTCAACGCGCCCGCTGTGTGGTGATTGGTGAAGACTTAGGGCTAGTGCCACCGGACATTATTCATCGTCTCTACTCTTCTGGCATTTATTCCAACGAGTTGTTCTATTTCTGTAAAGACCATCAAGGCTTTAAGTCACCGGATCAATATAAGTCCCAGAGCCTGATGATGCTGGCGAACCACGATGTGCCGACTTTAGTCGCTTGGTGGTGTGGCAGTGATTTACACCTGCGTCGACAGTTATCCCTGTTTGAAACTGACGAGCAGCTAGGCGAGGCGCTCGCTGGGCGTGAACATGAAAAGCAGCAACTCATTTCACTGTTAGTCGCTCAAGGTCTGTTAGCCGATGTGACGATAGCCGAACTCGATATTCAAACCTTGCTCACGGCTTGGATGACCTTAGGAGCTCGCGGTAATAGTGCGCTATACAGCGTGCAACTGTGCGATTTATTAGCCGATCGCCATGCGGTGAATATTCCCGGTACTTGGCTCGAATATCCAAATTGGCAGCGTCGCCTGCCGCTGAATTTAACGCAAGTGTCGACTTCGCCAGAGATACTGCAGCGATTACAAAATATCGCTGTGGCGAGACAGCTACCGAGCTAAATCTAGCACCAGCGAAAGGCTGCCTATGTCGCACCACATTATGCCATCCCTAAAGATGAGATTATTAGGGGGATGTGGGTAAAAAGTGCCAATTTGCAAGTTTAATTGACTGATAAACGGAAGAAAAATGATGACTCAAGCCAATGCCTATTTCTACGATGGTGCCGACGTCGCCCTACTTAATGGTCAATACACTGATGTTTTTTCGCTCTTGGGTATGCACAGTGCCAACGAGGGTAAGGCATTAATTGTTCGTTGTTTTTTTCGCAATGCCCTCAGTGTGGATGTGATCAGCATTAAAGATGGCCGCAAAGTGGCGAGTCTGGACAAGGTCAACGAGCAGGGACTGTTCGCCGGCACTTTGGGACGACGCGTCAAGCCGTTTCTCTACTTGCTACGGGTGGAATATCCCCTGTGTCAGTTAGATATAGTCGACCCTTATCAGTTTAATTCACTGCTCAATAGTGATGATATTTACCTGTTTGGTGAAGGCAGCGCCGAGCGCGCCTATGAATTTTTAGGTGCCAACTGGCGTCAAACCCAAGGCGTCGAAGGTGTGCATTTTTGTGTGTGGGCACCCAATGCTAAGCGGGTGTCTGTGGTGGGAGATTTTAACCATTGGGACGATACTCGCCATGTGATGCGCCAACATATTGCCAATGGTTTATGGGAGCTATTTTTACCCAATGTGGCTGAAGGTGCACACTATAAGTTTGATTTGGTTTATCAAAATGGTGAGCGCCATACTAAATCCGATCCTATGGCAACCCAAATGGAATGCGCGCCCCACAATGCTTCTATCGTGCCCCAAAAAGCTCACCATAGCTGGAATGATACCGCTTGGATGAGTAAGCGAGCGGCGACTGCTTGGCATAAAGCGCCCATGTCGGCCTACGAAGTGCACTTAGGTTCGTGGCGTCGTAAGGGAGAGCAAGGCGAGCAATATCTTGATTATCAAGACTTGATTGAACAGCTTATTCCCTATGTGAAGGAGCAAGGCTTTACCCACATCGAACTGATGCCGATCAGCGAGTTTCCCTTTGATGGTTCGTGGGGATATCAGCCCGTGGGTCTCTATGCACCGACCCACAGATTTGGCGATGCCAATGGGTTAAAAGCCTTTGTGGATGCCTGCCATCAGGCGGGAATTGGTATTATCCTCGATTGGGTGTCGGCGCATTTTCCTAAGGATCCCCACGGCTTAGTGCGTTTCGATGGCACTTGTTTGTATGAGCATGAAGATCCTCGCAAGGGCACACATCCCGATTGGGATACCTTGATTTATAACTATGATCGCGGTGAAGTGCGCAGTTTCTTGTTGAGTAATGCCTGTTACTGGCTGCGGGAGTTTCATTTCGATGGTCTGCGTCTCGATGCCGTGTCTTCTATGTTGTATCTCGATTACAGCCGCGAGCCGGGCCAATGGCTGCCTAATGCCTATGGTGGACGGGAGAATCTCGAGGCCATCAGTTTCTTACAAATTTTGAATCAACGCCTATACCAAGCTTTCCCCGGCATTTGCATGATCGCCGAAGAGTCCACCGCCTTTGCGGGGGTGACTAAACCGACGGATCAGCAAGGTCTCGGCTTTGGCTTTAAATGGAACATGGGCTGGATGAATGACAGCTTAGGCTACTTAGGCCGAGATCCGCTTTACCGCCAATTCCACCATCATCAATTGACCTTCAGTTTGATGTACGCCTATACCGAGCAATTTATGCTGTCCGTGAGTCACGATGAAGTGGTCCATGGTAAGGGCTCGTTGCTGCATAAGATTCCCGGTGATGATTGGCAGAAATTTGCAACTCTGCGTGCCTATTACGGTTTTATGTGGGGGCATCCAGGTAAGAAATTACTCTTTATGGGCTGCGAGTTTGGTCAGCGAAATGAGTGGAACCATAACCAGAGTTTAGATTGGCACTTATTGGCTTACGAGCCGCACCAAGGCGTCCAGCGTTGGCTTAAAGATCTCAATCACTTATATCAAAAAATGCCAGCCTTATCGGTTCAGGATTACGAGGGCGCAGGATTTAGTTGGCTAGATTGTGAGAATAGCCGCGACAGCATCTTTACCTTTGTGCGTTACGGGTTAGTGGGTGATGCGCCGTTAGTGTTTGTCATCAACATGACGCCCCAATTACATACTGGGTTCCGTATTGGTTTGCCTTTGGCGGGGGATTACCGCGAATACCTGAATAGCGATAGCCAGATTTATGGTGGCAGTAATCAAGGTAATGCGGGCACTGTCGTTGCTGAGTCGCTGCCGTGGCAGGGAATGGCGCAGAGCGCGCTGATCACTGTGCCACCCTTGGGCTGCCTAGTCATAGGGCCTGCAACTGGATTGGCTGAGGCGAACTAGCATGCAAAAGCCCACGGCTGATGATATTAAGCTCAACCCTGACGCTAAAAATCAGCCATTTCAAAGCGAAAAATGGGCGTTAGGGGTAGGTGAGCCTTTTCCGCTCGGTGCTAATGTTGAGGGCGATGGCGTCAACTTTGCGTTATTTTCAGCTAACGCCACAGCGGTTGAGTTATGTTTATTTGATGACAATGGCGAGCAAGAAGTCGCGCGTATTGCGTTAACTGAACAAACCCAGCAAATCTGGCATGTGTTTGTGCAAGGGCTTAAGGCGGGGCAACTCTACGGTTATCGCGTTTATGGCTCCTATGAGCCTCTGCTTGGTCACAGATTTAACCCCAATAAATTATTGCTCGACCCCTATGCGCGCCAGCTCGTCGGTGAATATCGCGACCATGAGTCTAACTATGGTTACGAGCTGAACCACATGGATGAAGACTTATCTTTCAGCAAGTTAGATAACGCTGCCTATGTGCCAAAATGCAAGGTCGTGGACATTCGTCCATTAATCGAGATAGCTGCCAAGCAGTCGATTCAGCCCCTTGCGTCGAGGTTTCAGCCCAAACCCCTAGAGCGCAGCATCATTTATGAGATGCATGTTAAAGGCTTTACGGCGGCGCATCCTGAGATTGAACCCCATAAACGTGCCACCTTTGCGGGTTTAGCGACTCAGCCGGCTATCGATTATTTGGCCGAACTTGGGGTGACGTGTGTCGAGTTACTTCCTGTACAGGCCTTTTTCACTGAGCCATTTTTGCTCGAGAAAAAGCTTACTAACTATTGGGGTTACAACAGTATCGGCTTTTTTGCCCCTGAGCCGAGTTATCTATCATCCGACGATATTGGTGAGTTTCGGGCCATGGTGGATGCACTTCACGGCGCAGGTATCGAAGTGATCCTCGATGTGGTCTATAACCACAGCGCCGAGGGGAGTCGACTTGGGCCGACCTTTAGTTTTCGTGGCATAGATAATCTCAGTTATTACCGCCTGCATCCGAATGATAAGCGTTTTTATATTAATGATACGGGTTGTGGAAACACCTTAAATATCAACCATCCACGCATGTTACAGCTCGTACTAGATTCGCTGCGTTATTGGGTAGAAATCATGGGCGTCGATGGGTTTCGCTTCGACTTGGCGGCTTGCTTAGGTCGCGAGGCCTATGGTTTTGATCCCGGCTCAGGTTTCTTCGATGCGCTGTTGCAAGACCCTGTTTTGTGCCGAGTGAAATTGATTGCTGAGCCTTGGGATATTGGCCCAGGTGGTTATCAATTGGGCAATTTCCCCGTGGCTTTTAGCGAATGGAACGACAGATATAGAGACACTATGCGCCGCTTTTGGCGCGGCGATCACAGCATGTTGCCCGAATTTGCTCGGCGTTTTCACGGCTCGGGGGATTTTTTTGAACACAGTGGCCGTCCACCTGCGACCAGTCTTAATTTTTTAACCAGTCACGACGGTTTTACCCTTAAAGACTTAGTGAGTTATACCCAGCGCCATAACTTGGCAAATGGGGAGGATAACCGCGACGGTCACCAAGAAAACTTCAGCCATCATTATGGGATTGAAGGGGAAACCGAAGATAGCGCAATTCTGGCACTTCGCAGTCGTCAACAACGTAACTTATTGACTACGCTATTTTTATCTCAAGGTGTGCCTATGTTGTTGAGCGGTGATGAGACAGGCCGCACTCAGCAAGGCAACAATAATGCCTATTGCCAAGACAATGAACTGAACTGGTTTGATTGGTCGGCAAAGGGCATGGACACTGAGTTGTTGGCCTTTACTCAACAGCTTATTGCCCTGCGGAAACGTTTCCCGCTGTTATGTGCTAAGCGCTTCATTCACGAACAGTTATTGGCTGAATCCTTAGCCGATATTGGTACTCGATTAGATTGGTTTAGTCGCCAAGGTGAACAAATGACCAAGAGCTTGTGGACCGAATCTATGTGCCGCAGTTTGTCTGTGGTGCTTTCCGGTGATTTAGAAGATCAAGGCAAGCAGCAAGCTTTGCTGTTGATGGTTAATGCCGACGACAACCCTCTCGCTTTTACCCTGCCGACTTTCGAGCACTTGAGTCTGTGGCAATGCCTTATTCATACCCAAACTGAGCCGCTGGATGTTCAGATCTCTGCGACGCGATACTTACTGCAAGATCGTAGTCTCATGCTTTTTCATGCTGATTTGATTTTATAGGAAATGAAGGAATTAACTATGAGTGACAAAAGCGAGCTGAGCCCCAATACCAGCGAAAAACCAGTAACACTAGTTCAGTCAAAAGCCGCGAGCAAGAAGGCTCCCGCTAAGCGTCAGACTAAGTCTAAAGCCGCTGAGCCCTGTGAACCCTGCGATGCTTTGCCCGCTTCCTTTGAGCGCCATTTACGTTATGGACTCAGCCGTGGCGAAGGCGTGAGCTGCGAATTATTTCAAGCGTTAGCTTACAGCGTGAAAGAACAGATGCTAGATAATTGGCGTCAGACTCGAGTGGATGACAGCCATTTTAAGCGCAAGCAAGTGGCGTATTTATCCCTCGAATTTTTGATGGGCAGGGCGCTAGGTAATGCACTGCTGAGTTTAGATTTACAGCAAGATAGCCGTGATGCCTTGAGCAACTATGCCGTATCGCTAGAAGAGTTAGAAGAAGCCGAACATGATGCCGGTTTAGGTAACGGCGGTTTAGGTCGATTGGCGGCGTGCTTCCTCGATAGCTGCGCCAGTATGGACTTATCCGTGACGGGTTATGGCATACGTTACGAATATGGCATGTTCGCCCAGAAGATAGTCGACGGTTATCAGGTTGAGCGTCCCGACCGTTGGCTGCGCGAAGGTAATCCGTGGGAAGTGCGTGTCCCTACCCACAACGTGATTGTACCATTTTTTGGTCATACCGAATCCTATGTCGATAAACAAGGCCGTCGGCACATTATTTGGGTTGAAACCCAAGATGTGCTTGCCGTCGCCTATGACATGCCAGTTCCCGGTTATCGCAATGGGCGGGTAAATACCCTGAGATTGTGGAAGGCTGAAGCGACCGATGATTTTGATTTAGCTGAGTTTAACCAAGGCGACTATACGGAAGCCGTGGCCCGTAAAAACTTGGCCGAGCAGATCACTATGGTGCTCTATCCTAATGATGCGAGCGAGAACGGCAAAGAGCTGCGATTACGTCAGCAATACTTTTTATCCTCCGCTAGCTTGCAGGATTTACTCAAACGTTGGGTGAGTCGTCATGGTCATGATTTTACGCAGTTTGCCGCTAAAAATGTCATGCAGTTGAATGACACTCACCCTAGCATTGCCGTGCCTGAGTTGATGCGGTTATTGATCGACGAATACGGTTTGGAATGGGACAGTGCATGGGCGATTACCAGTCAGACCATGGCTTATACTAACCATACCCTGTTGCCTGAAGCACTAGAGCGTTGGCCCGTGCGTATGATGGCGCAAATGCTGCCACGCATCTTAGAAATTATTTATGAAATCAACGCCCGTTACTTAGATATAGTCGCCCACCATTGGCCAGGAAATAGTGAGAAATTGGCGAGTATGTCAATTATTCAAGATGGTCCACATCCCCATGTGCGTATGGCGTATTTGGCGATTGTGGCGAGTTTCTCGGTCAACGGTGTCGCGGGTTTACACACGCAACTACTCAAATCTGGGTTGTTTAAGGATTTCTATGAGTTGTGGCCGCATAAGTTTAATAACCGCACTAATGGTGTGACGCCAAGGCGTTGGCTTGCCCATTGTAACCCTGCCTTAGCTAAGTTACTGACTGCCCATTTAGGTCAAGAATGGGTGACAGACTTAAGCCAGTTAACGGCGCTCAATGCTCTCACACAGGACAAGGCGTTTATCCAAAAATGGCGTGATGTGAAGCAAGCCAACAAGGCTTTGCTGGCTAAGATGATTGTTAAGGAATGTGGGGTTGAGTTCGATCCGGCTATGCTGTTTGACGTGCAAGTGAAGCGTATTCACGAATATAAACGTCAGTTACTCAATATCTTGCATGTGATTCATCTCTATCATCAGATCCAGCAAGGCCACACCGAAAACATGGTGCCACGTTGTGTATTGATCGGCGGTAAAGCGGCGCCCGGTTACTTTATGGCTAAGTTGATCATCAAGCTCGCCAGCAATGTTGCTCATATGGTCAATTCCGATCCTATGGTGACGCCTTACCTACGCTTTGCTTTCTTACCAAACTACAACGTCAGCGCCATGGAAAAAATCTGTCCGGGGACTGACTTGTCCGAGCAAATTTCAACCGCGGGCAAAGAGGCATCGGGCACGGGCAATATGAAGTTCATGATGAACGGCGCCCTGACAATCGGCACTATGGATGGCGCCAATATCGAGATGTTAGAGGAAGTGGGTTCTGAGAACTTCTTCCTGTTTGGACTCAATGCGGAGCAGGTCTCGCAGGTACGTAGTCACTATCATCCGCGCAGTATTATTGATGATTCACCGGCGTTATCTGAGGTGATGAAGTTACTCAAAAGTGGTCACTTCAATCTGCTTGAGCCGGGGATTTTCGATCCCATTATTGCCGCCATCGAAAGTAGCGACGATCAATGGATGACGGCCGCCGACTTTGACAGTTACCGAGTCGTGCAAGAAGCCGTGGCGCGAGCCTATAAAGATCCGCAGGTGTGGACGCAGATGAGTATTCGCAATACCGCCGCCAGTGGGCGTTTTTCGAGTGATGTGACGATCGCGGGTTATCGCGATGAAATTTGGAAACTGTAGGGGTTGGGCTCTGGGTTATAAGTCTCTTGTTATAGCGGATGAGTATATACCCAAACAACCTGAAGATGCAGGACTCTTATCTTCAGGTTGCTTGGATATAAAGGTTAAGTGTTTGAAAGGAATGCAGAAATCAATGGAAGGAATGGGGAGTGCAAGTGAGAAATACTCAGGGGGAGTACGGCAGTGTCTGCCGTATCGATAAGCCATTTATGGGCAATCAGTTTGCCGATTTCGGAGTAAGAGCCTATGTCTAATGTTCGTTATATCAGTAATTTAACTCGTGAAACCTATGCGTTGATTTTAGCTGGTGGGCGCGGGTCTCGCTTGCATGAACTCACGGATTGGCGTGCTAAACCTGCACTGTATTTCGGTGGTAAGTTTCGTATTATCGATTTCCCGCTCTCAAATTGTATCAACTCGGGTATTCGTCGTGTCGGGGTTGTGACTCAGTACAAGTCGCATTCTTTGATCCGCCATGTGATGCGCGGTTGGGGTCATTTTAAGAAGGAGCTGGGCGAGTCGGTGGAGATTTTACCCGCTTCACAACGCTATTCGGAAAACTGGTACCAAGGCACGGCCGATGCGGTATTTCAAAATATCGATATCATTCGCCACGAGCTGCCTAAATACGTGATGGTGTTGTCTGGCGATCACGTGTATCGCATGGATTATGCTGGGTTATTAGCCGCCCATGCCGAGTCGGGTGCAGATATGACAGTCTCTTGCCTTGAAGTGCCGATTGCCGAAGCTGCGGGTTCGTTTGGGGTGATGGAAGTCGATGAAGAGATGCGCATTTTAGGCTTTGAAGAAAAGCCGCTGCAACCTAAGCATTCTCCGGGTAATCCTGAAATGTGTTTAGCGTCTATGGGCAACTATGTGTTTAACACAGAGTTTTTGTTTGACCAGCTCAAGAAAGATGCCTTAAACGAAAGCTCAGATCGCGATTTTGGTAAGGATATTATTCCTGCGATCATCGAAAAACATAATGTGTTCGCCTATCCCTTTAAGAGTGCTTTCCCAAATGAGCAAGCCTATTGGCGCGATGTGGGTACGCTAGATTCTTTCTGGCAAGCGAATATGGAACTGTTATCGCCCACGCCAGCACTGAATTTGTACGATGCGAAATGGCCAATTTGGACCTTCCAAGAACAATTGCCACCCGCTAAATTTGTGTTTGATGACGATGACAGACGTGGTATGGCGTTGGACTCGATTGTTTCGGGCGGTTGTATTATTTCGGGGGCGACAGTGCGCCGTAGCGTATTGTTTAACGAAGTACGCGTTTGTTCTTATTCGTTGGTTGAAGATTCAGTAGTGCTACCCGATGTAGTCGTGCTGCGCCATTGCAAAATCAAGAATGCGATACTCGACCGTGGCTGCATTATTCCCGAAGGCATGGTAATAGGTTATAACCATGATCACGACAGAGCCAAAGGCTTTAGGGTGTCCGAAAAAGGCGTGACTTTAGTGACCCGTGACATGCTAGGTTTGCCTGTAGGCTATGAATAGTGCTTTGATCATTAAAGTAAATTGATCATTAAAGTAAAAATGACTTAGGTATAGGCAGCTTAATAAAAGCTGCACAGTTGAAGTAGCGGGAGTATCCAATTAATTGAAACAACGCATTTTGATGGTCGCGGCTGAAAACGGTGCCCTTGCGGGCGCCAAGGTTGGCGGTATGGCGGATGTCATCCGTGATTTACCCGCCGCTCTGGCGGGTGTTGATTTGTGCGCCGATGTGATCATGCCAAGCTATGGCTTTTTAACTGCGGTAGCGAATCACTCCCAAGATCTTGGCGAGTTAACTGTGTCCTTTGGCGGCCGATTGGAGCGAGTGCATTTGTTTGCCATGCCCCATCCCCATGTACCAGAGGCGATGATTTATTTGCTCGAACATGCATTATGGCAATCCGTACCTGGGCAGATTTATAGCCAAGGCAGTGCCGAGCGTCCTTTCGCCGACGATGCGACTAAGTTTGCCTTCCTTTGCGCGAGCGTCGCGACAGCATTAGTTACTGGCCGAGTGCCTATGCCGACTGTGCTGCATTTACATGACTGGCATGCGGGCTGCTTAGCCATGTTAAGAGCATTCGTGTCTGAGTTCAGTGTTCTCAAAGAAATTGAGTGTGTGTTCTCTATCCACAATCTTGCGCTGCAGGGGATACGTCCCTTAAGCCAAGACTCATCCTCCTTTGCGGCTTGGTTTCCCGAGCTGTTTGCCACTTTGACGCAGGGGCAAAAACAGTTAATTACTGATCCCCGTTATCCTTACTGTGTTAACCCTATGCGCATGGGCATAGTGCTGAGCGACAAAGTGCATTTAGTCTCACCCAGTTATGCCAAGGAAGTGTTGCAGCCCTCCAGACCCGAAGCGGGATTTTTTGGTGGTGAAGGGTTAGAGCAAGACTTACAGGCCAAGGCCAATGACGGCAAAGTGGTGGGGATTTTAAATGGCTGTGTGTATTCGTCAGTATCGGATTTACCCGCTAAGCCACCTGCGCGTATTCAAGTACCCGAGTTCAAGCAATTGCTCAGTGCGATTGAAACTGCGTTAGTGCAATGGCAGGGGCATCAAACGCAAGTGAGTGGCGTGGACATGATTGCTTTTGCCCGCACTCAAGCCCATTGGCGTCAAGCGATGGCGGAGCAAGTACCGAGTCTGTTATTGACTTCGGTGGGCCGCTTGACCGATCAAAAAGTATTATTGCTGCGCCATCAATTACCCTCGGGTTTATCTGTGCTTGAAACCTTACTTAAAGCATTGAAGCAAACAAAACCGACGGCGCTGCTGATTTTACTCGGCAGTGGCGATGCATTGATTGCTAAGTCTTTCCAAGCGTTAGGGGCTAAATACGATAACCTATTATTTTTGCAGGGATACAACGAGGCGTTATCCGAAGCGCTGTATCAGCATGGCGATCTGTTTTTGATGCCAAGTTCCTTTGAGCCCTGTGGCATCAGTCAAATGTTGGCCATGCGCGCGGGACAGCCATGTTTAGTGCATAGTGTAGGCGGTTTAAAGGATACCGTTGAGGATGGCGTTAATGGTTTTGCTTTTAACGGCAATAGCTTAAATGAGCAAGCCGAAGCATTTTTGCAAAGGTTGATGCAAGCCATTGCTTGTTTCGAGGGAAAAACATGGCCACAAGTGCGTGCTGCGGCCATGGCACAGCGTTTTGACTGGCATTCTATTGCAGAGCAATATCGTCAACAACTCTATTGCAAAATGTAATGTGGTAAGTCCAAAGTGTGATGCGGCAAAGGGAATTAACGCATGATTTCTAAGTGATTCTGCTACACTTGTGGGGGAATGTTAAAATGGTATCAAGCCCCCTCATTTTTGGAGTCGCTCTCTGAGTTATGGATAAAGGTATTCTCTTTCCGTTAGTACAAAATGCGGCTTTATTGCTGGCGTTGGTCTTTTTGTACGACGTGATCCCTAAAAAACACCAGCGGCAGTATTTCTTGCTGTGGCGCATCATTATTGGGATGCTCATTGGTGGTATTGGTATCACCATCATGAGCACGCCTTGGATATATCAACCGGGCGTTTTTTTCGATACCCGTTCGGTTATTCTCTGTATTTCTGGTCTATTTTTCGGTGGTTTACCGACCTTGGTTGCTGTCGTGATGACGGCGCTGTATCGCATCAGTATCGGTGGCGCTGGTATATGGATTGGCGTCGGCGTGATAGTGTCATCCGGTTTAATCGGGGTGATCTGGCGTCAATATCGTAAGTCTCTGTTAGCCAATATTTCAGGTGGAGAAATTTTTCTCTTTGCCTATACCGTTCATATCGTGATGTTGTTGTGGTTCTTATTTCTACCCGATGGCATAGCAATGCCATTACTCGCCAAAGTGACCCTCCCAGTATTGACCATTTTCCCGATTGCGACTTGGCTATTGAGCCGCTTGTTATCGCGACGTTTTGAATTAGAGCGTGATGAACAAATTCGTCTGCAGGATGATTTCCTTTTTCGGAGCCAATTCAACGCGGGCAATATTGGTATTGCAATAACGGGGATAGATCAAAAGTGGATAAAGGTGAATCCACGATTATGTCAAATGCTCAAGTATTCAGAAGCTGAATTGCTACGGATGACGTGGGCACAAATTACTCATCCCGATGATTTAGAAGCGGATGCCCTGAAATTTGAGCTTATGCTACGGGGGGATATCGATAATTACGAGATGGATAAACGTTTTATCGTTAAAGACGGTAGCGTGGTTTACACCCATATGACAGTCGCCTGTAAGCGCGGTGGTAATAATGCCGTGTTGCTTGTTATTGCTGGATATTTAGATATCACCTCACAGGCCATTGCCGACCAAGAGGTGCTCGCTAGCCGTGAGCAACTCGAACTGGTGTTAAGCAGTAGCGATCTTGGGGTGTGGGATTGGGATATTCGTCATGATCGTATCGAACGTAACGCCCGCAGCGCCGATATTCTAGGCTGCGATGTTGATATGCTCAACGCTAATAGTCGCCAATGGATGGATGCGATAGTCGCCGAAGACAGGCCTAAAGTGCTGCATTCGATTGAGGCCCATATTCGTGGCGAAACGGCGCAACATAAGATGGAGTACCGCTTAAATACCGTAAACCGTAAGGTGCGGTGGATCCTTGATACAGGTAAAGTCGTGAGCAGAGATGCAAACAACAATGCTCTGCGTATGTGTGGAACCTATACCGATATTACCGACGCAAAACTTATCGAAGAATCCTTAAAGTTGTCGGCACTGGTTTACGATAACAGCTCTGAAGCCATGAGTGTCCTCGATGAAAAGGGCGTGATTATTACAGTCAACGCCGCCTTTAGTGTGATGACGGGTTATCGCGAATTTGAAGTGCGGGACCAACATATTCGGCTGCTTTATTGTGACCTCAATGGCCGTGATTTTTACACCAAAATGAATAATGATATCCGCGAGAAAGGCCAATGGCAGGGGGAAATGTGGCAGCGGCGCAAAAATGGCGAAGAATATGTCATCTGGTTAACCATCAATACGATTAATGATAAAGAAGGCCATCCCTATCGACGTGTTGCCCTGTTCTCAGACATTACCGATAAGAAGCAAAATGAACATCTGATTTGGAAACAGGCTAACTACGATACGCTGACGGGGTTGCCTAATCGGCGCATGTTATTGGAGTATTTAAGCAGTGAAGTGAAAAATGCCGACCGCAATCGCAACCATTTTGCTTTATTGTTCTTGGATTTAGATTTCTTTAAAGAAGTGAATGACACCTTAGGCCATGCTATGGGCGATTTACTGCTGATAGAAACCGCGAGTCGTTTGAAATCCTGTGTGCGTGATGCCGACGTCGTGGCGCGTCTTGGCGGCGATGAATTTACTGTGGTGTTAAGTTCGATGGAAGACCATAAGGGGATTGAGCGCGTCGCTGAGAATATTTTGCGACGAATTGCCGAACCCTATGTGTTAGGGGAAGAAACCGCTTATATCAGCGTCAGTATTGGGATTACTTTGTATCCCGATGACTCTACCAGTATTGAAGGGCTTCTCAAGCATGCGGATCAGGCTATGTATGCGGCGAAAGATCAAGGGCGTAATCGCTTCAACTATTTCACCCCATCGATGCAGGAATACGCCAAATACCGCATGCGCTTGATCCAAGACTTACGTCAAGCGGTCGTGAATAAAGAATTTGAACTGCATTATCAGCCGATTGTTGCCTTAGCAACGGGTGAAGTGACCAAGGCTGAAGCCTTGATCCGCTGGCATCATGCAGAGCGTGGTGCTGTGTCGCCTGCTGAGTTTATTCCTGTGGCGGAAGACACCGGCTTGATTGTTGAAATCGGCAATTGGGTATTCGAGCAAGCCGCTCGCCAGAGTGCGGCGTGGCGTCATGAATTAGGGGTTGAAATCCAAATCAGCGTCAATAAATCCCCAATTCAATTTCGTGATGAAGGCACGCTGCTCAATGATTGGTTGAAGTTATTGCAAGATCTTAATATCACAGGCGCGGGCGTGTGCGTTGAAATTACCGAAGGCCTGTTATTGGACGCCAGTATGGGCGTGACCGAAAAACTACTGGCCTACCGCGATGCGGGCGTGCAAGTGTCGCTGGACGATTTTGGTACTGGCTACTCGTCACTCGCCTATTTGAAAAAGTTTGATATCGATTATCTTAAAATTGATCAATCTTTTACCCGCCATATTGATACCGATTCAAACGATCAAATTCTCTGTGAGGCGATAATCGTGATGGCCCACAAGTTGGGAATGAAGGTGATTGCCGAAGGTGTCGAAACCGAGGCGCAGTGCCAAGTGTTGTTGGCTGCAGGTTGTGACTACGGCCAAGGTTACTTGTTCTCAAGACCTGTGCCTGCGGGTGAATTTAGCCAAAAATACTTACAGGATCCGCTTTTAGTCTCCCATGTCTGAGGAGATATTAACTTAGTGGCGATAATTGCCTATAAAAACGCCGCGGATTTTGCTAGACTCCGCGGCCCCGCGTTGGGGCATTGAGTATCACCTCGCATCAAAGTTTTACTACTTAGCTAAAGAGTCCCTATGAAATTTGAAACACTCGGTTTATCTTCTCCTATTTTGAATGCGATAACTGAGTGTGGCTATCAGCAACTCACTCAAGTGCAAGAGAAAGTGATCCCGCTTGCCTTTGAAGGCAAAGACATTATGGCCTGCGCCCAAACGGGTACAGGTAAGACGGCTTCCTTTGCTCTGCCTGTACTTGAAAAGTTGGCGGCTGAGTCTTTAACAAGCGACAGCAATGATAAACCGATTTTACGCGCGTTGGTGATGACGCCAACCCGCGAACTTGCGATTCAAGTCTGCGAAAATATCCAAAAATACAGCCAGTTCCTACCACTGAAAACCTTAGCGGTTTACGGTGGCGCCAACATGAATCCCCAGCGTAAAGGGGTAGAGCAGGGCGTTGATATTTTGGTGGCAACTCCTGGTCGTTTATTCGACATTATTGGCCAATTCCAGTTAGATTTGTCGAGCGTTACCACATTAGTGATCGACGAAGCCGACCGTATGTTAGACATGGGTTTTGTGCGCGACATTGAAAAAGTGAAACGCTTAATTGCGCCGCAGCATCAAACCATGTTGTTTTCAGCGACCTATAGCGATGCCGTCAAACAACTCGCCGAGAAAATGCTGAATGAACCTCAGTGGGTGAATGTTGCTGACACGACTACCGCATCCACAGTTGTGCAGGAAGTCTATCGAGTTGATAAACGTCGCAAAGCCGAGCTGTTGTCAGAACTCGTTGGCCGCAACAATTGGCGCCAAGTGCTGGTGTTTGCCAGCACGAAAGAAAGCGCCGAGCATTTATTACAAGAATTAAAGCTTGATGGCATAGCCGCAGGTGTATTCCACGGCGATAAAACACAAGGCGCCCGTAATCGGGTGTTGGAAGAGTTTAAAGCCGGTAAATTGCGGGTGCTGGTGGCGACCGATGTGGCCGCTCGTGGTTTAGACATTCATGCCTTGCCTATGGTGATCAACCTTGAATTACCTTTCCTCGCCGAAGACTATATCCATCGTATTGGTCGTACTGGCCGAGCTGGATTAACGGGTCGCGCGATTTCGTTCGTTTCACCTTCTGACGATGAAATGCTCGCTGAAATTGAAGCCTTGATTGAGCAGAAACTGCCCGTGTCGGTACAACCGGGTTATGAAGAAGGCACGCCTTTGCCTGCCCGTTACCGTGATGCGCCCGCAGCACCGATTAAGCCTATTGGAAAGTGGAGCCATAAGGCGCCGCAGGATCGCACTATTGGTCAGTCTCGTCAGGGTAAGTACGCGAAAGGTAAAGCGCAGGACAGCAAAACCGGTGGCGAGAAATCCTCTAGCCGTGCTAAGTCAGCTTCTGGCTCAGGTAAGCCGTTTAATGCGACTAAACCTAAGTCGAATTTGGTGAGCAATAAGTCAGGTTTTGGCTCTCGCACCAATAAGTCAAAATAGGCTAAGTCAAAATAAACTAAACCCAACAATCAAGGCTAATAGTGCAAAGTGCCTATTAGCTTAGCAGTTTGATGGTTACCTAGTTTGTTGATTTGACTGTTGAATAGTCAGTTGCATATTTTGCTACATAGCCTGTCGCTATTCTAAAAGCGCATCCTCACCGATGCGCTTTTTGTTGAGCTTCAAAGCCAATACTTCTACACTCGAGCGCCAAGCTTTCTATTCGAGCGAGTTTCCTTATGATTATCAAAGCGATTCCCACCAATATCATTACAGGTTTTTTAGGTGTAGGTAAAACCTCTCTGATTAAGCAATTGCTGGCGACTAAACCCGCGGATGAAATTTGGGCAGTACTGGTCAATGAATTTGGTGAGGTCGGCATTGATGCGGGGTTACTGAATTCCTCCGATAACGGCATACAAATTCGTGAGGTTGCGGGTGGCTGTATGTGCTGCGCAGCAGGCGTTCCGACACAAGTGGCCATCAATCAGTTGATTGCGAAAGCGAAACCTGACCGCTTATTGATTGAACCGACTGGGCTTGGGCATCCTAATGAAATCATTAAAGTACTGAGTGCGCCCCATTATCAGAATGTGATTTCACTGCGTAGCACCCTATGTTTGGTGGACGCGCGTAAGATCCACGATCCTCGCTATCGCGAACATGCAAATTTTATCCAACAGTTGCAAGTGGCCGATGTGATCATCGCAACTAAGTCTGACTTGTATGATGCTGAAAATACTAAGTTACTCTATGAATTGCAGACTTATTTAAGCCATATTGAACGTACTGATATTCCTGTAGTGAGCCACTCAAATCAACAGCCTTTACCTAGCGCTTTGCTGGACTATCTTAACCAACCAAGGCGCGTGTCACTCAATATAAATGGGCATGCTAGCGCGGGCCTAAAGCTGGGCAGCCTACCGAAGACAGCCCCAAGCTTGTTTCGTGCTGGTGGTTCTCGCTTGAGTGAGTTGAGCCTCTTTGCCGAAGGTGCAATCGAAGCCGCACTTGATTTTGATGATCGCGGTATAGTGCGAAAGCAGAATCAAGGTGAAGGTTGTTTTAGCTGCGGATGGGTGTTTGAACCGAGTCAAGAATTTGATTTTGATAAATTAATGGATTTTATTCAGCGGCAAGCTCAGTCATCCAACGTTGGGCAAGTGTTGCTTAGATTAAAGGCCGTGATGATCACTACTGATGGAATTGCGGGATTTAACTGGATTGACCATGAGTTTACTGTAGTTGAACTCGATGACACCTTAGATTCCAGACTAGAAATGATTACCATGGCCGACGTCAATTGGGATGAGATTGAGCTGCAGTTGATTGCTTGTCTTAGCTAACTGAGTTCCCCATCACTCTTTATTACAGGTGTGAGTATCGCCAAGAGGGTCAGATTTAACGGGAATAATAAGGTTGGATCAGTAAGGCAAGGTCACGCGGTATTTTTGGCCGAGTGTCGTGAGTGTGCCATTTTGGATCATCTCCTCGAAGAAGCTGTCAAAACGAGTTCTTAGCGGATCAAATTTAGCTTGTTTCGGAAAAGCCATAAAGCCGTCTCGCACATCGATTATCGGCATGATTGGCGTAATTGCTTTAGGGATTTTGATTTGGGCGAGCACTGCATTGGTATTGCGACTATTGGTGGCGAGTAAATCTAAATCACCCCACGAAAGCCGTTCTATGCCACTTTTAATATCGACAAATTCATTGATATTTAATGATTTAGTTTGTTCAGTAAACCTTGTGCCATAACTCCAGCCCTGCATTTTTCCAATCCGTTGCGTTTTAATACTGGCATAGTCGCCATTCCACACTATTTCATTGTCTGCCCGAGCATAAAACACCATATCATCGCGGTAAAATGCCTTCGCCGCAAAAACCAAGTTGGCATTACGCTCTGGGGTATCGTAGGGACCTATAAGAATATCCGCTTGGCCACGTTCAACCATAGAGATAGCGCGGCGCCATGGGGTAATTTGATAGTGAATGTTCACACTTTGCTGCTGGGCGAAGCGATTCAAAATATCGACACCTAAGCCTGTATATTCTCCATTGGCTTGTAGTTCAAAAATTTGACTGAAACTCGAACCCACTGCGAGCAGGTCTTTGGCCTGTGCAGTCAAGCAAAGGCTGCTGAGCGCCAAAAGGACGACTTGTGCAAAGCCTTTGCTGAGTATCATGGCATTCCTTGTGTGGTTTGAATGCGGGAGGTTAGAACACTGTCTCTCGTAAAAGCGGCGATATCGTTATGCAATTCACTAGGGTTAAGGTTAGCAAATTTTACCCAGATTTGATTGCACGTTAACATTTTAATGTTTTGAAATAAATGGAAGATTAATCGTAAGGGCATTAAGCCGTTGATCTTCAATCGATACATCATCCTATCCCTCAGCCAGCTTAGTTACGCTTAAAGGTTTCAGTTTGTATCATTCACTGATGGGGTGGAGAAATGTATTTTCCTTATGCGTTTAAATCAGTTAAGGCCGAATAAAGGGGATTGCGGTATGCTCTGCCATTCATTGATTTATACCCCAATGCTGGGCGGTTTATTTGAGCGGGATGTTATGAAGCTGCAGGAAATAGATAAAACCTTGTATCGTAAAAATATGAATTTATTCATTGTGATTCTAGTTGTTAGCTTAGTCGTGTTATCGCTGATTTTTGGTACTGGACTCATTGCGCTGTTTGGGGCGACGCCTGTGCCAGGTGAGCCTACAGGTAATTTCCATTTGAATCTCTTAGGCGTGATTTTCAGTCTGGGTCTGTGTAGCGCCGTGATTTACAACTTAAAAGACCGACCTTTTTTCAGTGAAATTTATTATGTGTGGCAATTGAAGCAGCTCCATAATCGTATCTATCGCAAGTTGATAAAGATTAAAGCCGCTGCGGCGCAAAATGATGTGAATGCTTTGATTATACTGCTGTTTTATTACACGAGTTTAAGGCAAGTGTATGAGCTCGATGACAATACGCTGACCTTGCCGGCGCTGACTCAAGATCTCAATCGTCTGAATGCGCAAATCGAGAGCTTAGGCCTATTGCTTTCGCCTGAACAATTTACGCCTGAACTGCTGACGCGTCCTTTCTGATACTGATGAGGCAAGATGAGGATCGCTCCTCACCTTGCCATATCTAGCCCTTATCTTGTCTTTGTCGTCCTTGCCCAAAATGAGGTCAGCGAGTGTCACTTAGGCGGCTTGCTGGGCTCTTTGTAGTGTGAGTAACCACTTACCATAGATGTAAATTCCTACCGCTGAGATAGTCCCTATGGCGGCGATGATGTACCACGCCATGCCAATGTTATGGCTGTGGTATAGCAGTTGGGTGAGATCGTGTGCGTTTTCACCTGTGTAACTCACCAAAGTGGTAAAGGCTTCACCTTGGGGAATGGCGCTGATCTCAGTGCTGTTCATGCCGCGCTCTAGCAATAAATCCCGCGAAAACAATTCCTTTGATGCATAAATCTCGTAGAGTTTAGGGCCAAAGTAGCCTTCTAATCCCCAGCCGATCCCTTGGGGCAACATCACAAATCCCAAGTACATGGCTTTTTTACCTTCGGGAGCAATATTACCCATAAACTCGTTTTTCTTCGGGCTAATCATCATTTCGCCAATGGAGAACATGGCTATCGCGAATACGATAAACCATGCCGCATGGAAAGCACCGATAAACACAAAAGCTAAAATACTCAGCAAACAACCAATAAACATAGCGGTAGTAATACGGTATTTAGCCGTCAGCGCCGCAACGATAAAACAGCAAGTCATAATCAGGCCCGCATTGAGGTTTAACATGCCTTCGGGCATCACCTTAGTGCCTTCGTTATTGAGGCCAAGCCAAAATTGTAGAATGCCGTTACTGGTGCCTTCGCTGCCAAAGAGGGAGGTGACGATTACGCTGGTATCGACCCATTCGGAAATATGGATAGGCAGCACATCGAATAGGGCATTGAACAAGAACCAAAATCCTGAAAAAACGAGCATATAGTAGATCACAATCGGCTTTTTCAGCTCGCGCCAAGCATCACGCCACAGGGATTCTTGTTCGACTTCACCCGATTTTATTTGCTTATTGCGTTCCAGTCGCTCGGCTTTACCTGGCTCGGTATAGGTGAGTAAGAATAAGAAGTTGAGTGAGATAATTGCGGCGCAGGCGAAAAATACATTGTCCCACGACAATTGGCGCATATGCACAGCAACTAAAGGCCCGAGGAAACCGCCAATGTTTACAACTTGGTAAAAAATGCCCCAAGCCATTGAAGTGTTATTGCGATTAGTGGACAGCACTAAGGTGCCTTGAATGCCCGGTTTAAATATCCCTGTGCCTATGCCAAGGAGTAATGCACCGACAAGGAAGCCCCAAAAGCTGGGGAAGAATGCCATGACGAGATAGCCAAAGATTTTAATGATGGTGGAGCCGAAGATGGTTTCTTTGTAGCCCACTCGGTCAGACATGCCACCAGTGAACACGGGCACAAAGGTTTGCATGATCGCCCAGAGGGAAATAATAATGCCGTAGTCACTTAGGCTGATCCCAAGGCCGCCCGCAGACTCTGGCGCTTTAGCGTACAGTCCAGCACTGGCTTTAACACCGTAGTAGGCGATACGCTCGACTAACTCCATACCACCAACTAACCAAAACACATAACCTAGGCTAGTAATGGAGGCCCACATGCCGAGCTGTTTGACTTCTCGCAGATCGTTGCCTGCATTTGGACTATTCTGACTCATGTCCTTCCCTTATTATTGTTATTGAATTTATTTCTGTTTAACCCATTAATTATCAAAAACTTAAATTTATAAAGTTAATGATTTCATCTTGCTTAAATACGTTAATGGGCTTGCTTGAACGGATACTTTACCTAATTCGGCCTTAAACACCAAAAAAGTAGCAGAAAATGATGAATTAACCCACATCTGTTATTGAACTGTACTGAGTTTGTCATTTGGCTGAAATTGGACTGTTTCTGCTTAAGTCATTGTGATGATTAATCTTTATTGTTAATTATTCACAATGAACATGCTTTGAGTTCTCGCTATTTTTAGGTACAATCCATTGTCGCATTTTTGTTCACCCGATCATTTTTCTAGATAGATACGACTCTAGCCCCCCTTTTTGTGAGAAACGCTAATGACAGCAACAACATCTAATCATGCTCCTGCGGATATGAGCTTGCTCGAGGAGCCGATTGCGAAGCTTTTTTGGCGCTATACCATACCCACCATAGCCTCTATGTTGGTGACGGGCGTATATGTGACAATTGATGGCATCTTTGTTGGCCACTATTTAGGTGAAACAGGGCTGGCGGGGATGATGCTAGCTTACCCTGTGGGCGCGATTTTATACGCTATTGGCGCCATGATAGGTATGGGTAGCGCGGCATTAGTGTCAATCAATCTTGGCCAAGGTAATGTAGTCAAGGCCCGTAAACTACTGGGTAATGCCTTTACGTTATGTTTATTAACGGGATGCTTTTTTGCCCTTGTTGGTGGGATATTCTCGCGAGATATTTTGGTTGCTCTCGGGGCGCAAGGGGAGATGCTCGAAAATGCTAACGAATACTTATTCTGGTATTTTGCACTGTGTCATTTCCCCATAATTTCAATGACCTTCACCACACTGCTGCGTAATGATGGTAGGCCATCCATGGTGACTTGGGTGCTGATTTTGGGTGGTGTATTAAACACTTTCTTAGATTGGCTGTTTATTGTAGTTTTCCCCTTTGGTTTAGCGGGTGCAGCGATTGCGACTATGTTGTCGCAGGCGGTAACGGGGCTTTTGTGTTTACAGCATTTTTTCAGTCCGCGCACTCAGCTTAAAATCACTTTTGAGCAGATGAAGCTCAAGCTCGATAATTGCCTCAATATAGCCCGCGTTGGTTTCCCCAGCTTTTTGATGAATCTCTATTTGTCGATAGTGTTAACCCTGCATAATACGGCTTTTTTGTGGGTTGGTGGTCCATTACATGTGGCCGCCTATGGTGTGGTGAGTTACACAGAAGCGTTCTTCTATCTGATTTTTGAGGGCATTGCGCTTGGTACTCAACCCATTTATAGCTTTAACGCGGGAGCTGGGCGTTTTGACAGGGTTAAACAAGCGCGCAATATTGCCTTTGGTATGACGTTACTCACCGCTGCTTTAGGTTTAGCGCTGATTTATTCTCGCCCCGAATGGTTAGTGTATTTGTTTGCCGGTGATAATCCGAATTTAACACCAGTGGCGATTGAAGGTATGCGCTGGTATTTTTGGGGCTTGCCTATGGAAGGCTTAATCTTAGTCGGTGCGAGTTTCTTCCAAGCGATTAATTGTTCGAAACAAGCTTCTATGCTGACTGGCGCTAAGCTTATTCTTATCGCTGCGATTATCTACTGCTTTGCATGGGCGTTCGGCGTGATTGGTGTGTGGGTGTCGCTCGCGACCTGTAGCACTATCTTGACGATATGGATGTTTTACGCCATGAAGCGAGTCGAGGCACGTTTGCATTAATCCTTGCTTTGGGTTGTATTGGTTTCGCCTGATTTATTGACAAGACAAGGGGTGAGACAAGTAACCTTTAGCTTGGGCATAAGTGTTTAGTTTTACGTAAATTTTACAATTGGGGCGATTAATGGCCCCGATTGTAATTGCCCACATATCTTTCGTCGTTAAACATGACTTAGGGCTAGCGTGGGATGATGGCCTCTGGTACATTTCGCTGGTTTAATCTGCAATCAAAAATGACTTATCCAAGCGTGCTGTTGAGCCGAGGCTATAGCCCTCAATTAACAGACTGAGTTCGCTTAGGCTTTTGGGTCGATTGATTGTTGATATGACTGGGTATTGAGCCGAATGACTCGCTCGTTGATTTTAGTAATTTATGTTTTATGAGGCCCTTATGCGCACCACTGCAGTCATTTCTATGCTGTTGCTTGGCGTGTTAACGACAGTTAATGCCAGTGCCAAAGAGAATGAGTTAGTGTTTGCCAGCGACTTCGAAGGCAATCGTTTATCTCAACCTTGGTCGTGGATCATGGGTTGTCAATTTGAAGGCGCTGAACCTCACACAGGTGAAAGTGCGCTGCTTTGCGTCGAAGGTAATAGCAGTATCGTCAGTAAGTACCCTATTTCTGAAGCGGGTCTATTAGAGTTTTGGGTCAAAACCCAGAATACTCAAACCCAATATCGCATCAATGTATTGACCTCTCCGGTATTAAAGCTCGATGCCCAGTGGCAGCATGTTGCTTTAATCGATATCACCCCTGGGGCTAACGAATATTTAGCACACCGAGTGTCTATTGATGATCCGAGTCGCCAATATATCCGTCTTGATATTGAGGCCATTAATGGCCCTATCAGTTTGGACGATTTGAGCTTAGGTAAAATTCGCCTTGATATGGCCCTGCAAAAAAATGAGCAGAAAATTATCGGCGGGATTTTAGATAAGCTGAAAGCTGATAAGAATTACGAAGTGCAGTCTGAGTCATTTCGTACTTTAGGTAAAAATTATGCCGCCCAGCTCGAGAGCCAAAGACAATACCTCGAGTACTCGAATGCTATTTATTCAAGTATCACCTTTGTGTTGGCGACGTCTGAGCGTAATAAAATGTCTAACCCTATGGGATATAACACCTTTAGGTCGGTTTTAACTGACGCTAAACGTGTGGCATCACCTCTCCAACAGGCGCGTTTAGGCTCTATGGTTAAACCCTTTGGTGACTTGGCTACTGCCACCTTAAACGTGGTCAGTGCCGGTGCGTATTCTGCCTTTGCCGAACCCTTTAAGTCATTCTTAGCTGCGACTTTTGATCGCTCTAATTATGACAACAGTGACTTAAGCCGTAGTGATAAAAAGTTTGCTGAAGAAAATGGCCTGAAAATTTATCAGCAGGCCGAACGGTTTATGTCTGAAATCGAAAAAGAACTGCAACAAGTCACTGCACTCGACAATGATTTAGTCAGTATGCAGAAGAACTTAGATAATTTCCGTAAGGATCTCGACAAACATTTGCGCAGTTACTTACAGCATGCCAGTATTGCCCGCACACCTGAAAATTACAGCCGAGTGATGAGTAAAGACGAGCAGGCACGCGCGCTGGTGATTGCTGAGGCGAGTGCCAATATCAGTGCTAAAGCTGAGGCGCTATTGGCTTCGAACAGCAATGCAGAGTTAGTGCAGTACATGATTAAAACCACTGAGAAGATTGATGAATTTCAAGAGTTCAAGGAACGTTTTAATCAGATCACTTCGGCCATGCTGACCTTCTACGACAAATTTGAGCGCTCAATTGCCGCCGAGCAAAACCCCTTTACCGATCCTAGCGACCGCGCCGTGTGGGAGCAGCACGCCAAAAGCGCCCGTAACTACATTCGCCAGTCGAAGGAAGCGTTCACTAAAGCCTTTATGTAAAGGAATGTTGTAAGTAAGTGGTAGTAACGGCCTAAAATTATGGCGATTTTTCTATTTTAGGTTTGGAGTTATCAAGGATAAAACAGGTAGTCAGAATCATTTCTGTTAGTGGGCAAGGATGATGAGTAAACCCTATACAACAACTCGGTTTGACACAGATACCGCCACAATGGCGATATTTGATCCCGCGGCATTAACTCATCGCTGTGAAGATACGGCTGATTGGTGGTCTGTGCCGAGTGACGAAATTTTGGAAATCAATCAAGGTCATGTGCTATTCGTAGGACTTGGCGCCGATGGCTATTATGAGGTTGAAATTTTCCGTAAGCTAGGTGAGGCTGGGCTCAATTCGAATTATCTCTCTGCAAACTTAACAATATTGTCAGGGTGCCTGTATATTGGCGCCGCCGAGCAAGTTCCAGCAGGAGATCTTGGGCCTGAAACAACCTATGGTGGCGCTTTAATTTATGCTGTGCGAGGGAATATTGAGGTGAGGGTGTATCGGCTTACACCCCATAAACTGGTGGTTGAATATGAGTCAACCTCAGAAGATGTACTAAACGAGTTTACGTCTAGCCCATTACTTTAAGCGGCTTACTTTATTCGCTACCATTTTTAATCCCTATACGGGCTGTTAAACACCAAAGGTAACTTGTTAATCATCAGGGGTAAAAAAGCAATTTAACATTATGAGTTCTATGATGAATAATACTAAATGGCGCGAATGTATGACGCTGTTAGCTTCTCGTCCTGTGTATTTGCAACTACAGTTGGTCGGTGAAGAGGACTTTCCTCTCGATTATGAAGCCTCAAATCAAGTGTTATCCGAGATCATGGCTACTGATTGTCTTTTTGTGCAAAGGTGTATTCGCTATAAATCCATTAACGCGATTAGAATTGCGAAAACCGTTTTTCCCGCCGGTTTGGCGGATGACAATGTATTTCTGCTTGCTGAATTAAAAATCAGATTACAGCAACTCGGCCAGTTACCACTAATTGAAGACGATCAGTTTATTGTTATTCATGGCTATCATGACCTCATGGTTTGTTGAATCCAGAGCATCTACACTGGCTTACAACACACTCCATATCTTAAGTTCGCTCTGCGATGGAGTTCATAGACTTCACAACCTAACAATGGCTCAGTTCTATTAAGAACTGCGCCAAAACGCTCAAAGTAGTCTTCATTTACTTGTTTTGCACTGATAAGTGGTACTTCAATACTGACATCTACACGACCTTTACGTATTAACGCTGGGTCAAGATTATCAGGATGATTTGTGGTCATTATTACAAGGCAGTCATCAAGAGGAATGATTCCGTCTAACGCGTTTAGAACGCCACCTAAAGTGAGTGGTGGGTTATCTACATTGCTTTCAGCAGTTCGTGATACCGTAGCCTTTACACAGTCACAGTCCTCTATTAACAACATAGCTCCGGGCGGTACCTTTCTAATCGCCTTATGAATAGTGGCATCATTTACAGTCGATAGATTCAATATGTATAGATCGCGATGATACTCAACAGCTAAGGCTCTTGCTATACCCGTCTTACCAGTACCCGTTTTTCCATGTAACAGTATCGTTAGCTTACTTACAACCGATTTCCCTCTACTTGCGAAGTTATCAACTTCCCCCATCAACTTCTGCTTAAACCCTTCATCTAGCACTAATTCACTAAAGCCCGATGATTTCAATGTGCCATAGCGACACCATTCGGTTTCTTCGAAAATATTCACTTTCGGCTCGGTAGAGATGTCTCCACGAGTATCTTCTAAAAAACTATATAGTTTATCTTTTGCCCACCATGGTGCACTTACAGTAATAGTATCGTATGCCATCGTACTATCGACCTTAGATCGGGTAGCCAACATGAAACAACCACCGTATTTAAACAGGTGCATACCGTAGCCGATAGACTTAACACTGACACGCCCGTCGTAACTCACACTATAGTCATAGTACACAGCCTCAGAGATAGAGCGTGAAAAAAACGGAATAGTAGTATTACTGATCAAAAAGGACAGTTTATTGAATACCTCTGTGCGCGCCTGATGACTATCGTCTATAGTGAGCCGCACAAACAGCAGACTACTGAGCCAACTTAACAGCTTCGCGGGGACATCTTTTAGCATATAGCCTACAAGTCCAATTAACGTTAATGTTAATACTCCAACAATGACAGCCGTCAATAAAGGATCACCATTGGTGAGCGCCTTTATTTGTAGTAATACCTCGTTCATTTACTCACCTTTACTATAAATGCCTCATGGACATAATCGAGAATACTATCAACCGAGTCGAGGATACTACTAAGGTATCCTCAGTATGTGCGCTATCGCACGTGGTTAAAGCGACTTGATAAAGATCCCCTGCTTATCACTAACGATTGCCTTAGAACGTAGCAATATCCCATTTTAAATCAATATCTTAATGTTGAGTTTATATTTAAGCGTCACTAACGTACACAGATAAATATCAGAGATGGCGCCGTTCATCAAAGAGCAGGACGGGGCGACCCTGCATCCACGGATTGACTTGAACAACATCCGCGTTTAACTGCCAGTTCGCCATCTGATAGGCAGGACGCCTGAATGTCGTGCAATGCAGGGATGCATGAGAACGACCATGGCTCTCGTTCATAAGCTTAAAGCCCTAGGTTTCTATTCACCAAGTCGGCGAGTGAATGCCATGGCAAGCCTGTAAACTGCTCGTCAATAAACGTTAATTGGTAAGCAGTGTTAGTGGTTTATCAGCCTACAAATCAAATATCATTCAGCGAAGTCTCAATAAGAAAGCCGCTAATGAAGGCGGCTTTTGTGTTTCGATTATTCCATAACCTTTGAATTTTCTTGGTTACATTAAATCTCGAGGCATTAGAGTAAATACACGTTCAAGCTGCAGGCGCCGTGGGCGCCGACGACGAGGGCTTGTTCGATATCGGCGGTTTTTGATGGACCCGCGATAAACACCCCGAACTCACCTGATGCTAACGTGATTTCTTTAGCTGCCTGATGTAGGGTCGGCACAATCTTATTCGTTGGCAGGGCTAAGATCAGGTTTTCACAGATAAAAGGTGTCACTCTGTGGCCTAGATTCTTATTGTTAACCCAAATGGCACCGTTTTCGGCAACGCCAATGTCACCTGGGATCACTGCATAATCTATGTTTTTGAGCTCGTGGGCTGTGGGTGGCATTTCACGGTTTGCCGTGACACCCTCTACAAGGGAGATGACCTGTAACCCTTGGGCGATAAGTTCATCGACTTTGGCTTGCAGGGCTTTGATGCCACCTTCTTTATGCAGCGTACCCGCGACAGTATTGAGGTTGGTCTCGAACTGGCCGACGAGATTTTCGACTCTTGGCGTCACATCTATGCTTGGCATAGGATGATTTGTTAAGGCCGACAGTTTGAGCGCATTGAGAATTTCAAGTTTACTAGACATCTTATAGGCTCCTGTGTTTCTTAAACCAAGCTTCGAAGCTGGAGTTCGGGGCAACGGGCAGTTCACGGTATTTACCCCATGCACCGCTAAAGGGTTTTAACAGACTACCCGGTAGAATGCGCAGCGCAGTTCTCGCCACACTCATAGAGCAGTTCAGCATGGTTTCGCTTGCCATAAATTTACCCACTAATGGCATGTAACTGTTTTTGCCATAGGGGAGTTTTCCGGCTTCAGCCTTAAGGCGTCTGTGGTGGAAAATAATCTTATCGAGCGGCACCTTAGTCGGGCAGATATAGGTACAGCTGCCACACAAGGTACAGGCCCAGGCAATCGAGTTAGTGTCATCAATCTTAGCGCCCACTGCGATACCAATTGGGCCAGGGATAGTGTAGTTGTAGCTGTAACCGCCGGAGCGACGATACACAGGACAGGTATTGAGGCAACCACCACAACGAATACACTTCAATGATTCTGCGAGGATTTTATCCTTGAGCATCTCAGTGCGGCCATTGTCGACGATAATAATGTGCATCTCACCTTCGGGCTGTGGGCCACGGTAAAAGGCGCTATAAGTCGTGACAGGTTGGCCTGTGGCGTTGCGTGCCAGTGTGCGTAGCAAGACGGCTGCGCTATCGATATCGGGCACCACTTTGTCGATGCCCATTGAATGCAACTGCAACTTAGGCAGGTTAGCACCCATGTCGGCGTTGCCTTCGTTCGTGCAGACCACCACGGCGCCTTTATCGGCAATCGCCATGTTCACGCCTGTCATCGCGGCATCGGCGCTAAGGAACTGTTCACGCAGGTGAGCACGGGCGGCGCGGGTTAAATACAAGGGATCGGCTGCCCCTGCTTTAGTGCCGAGTTTCTCATGGAAGAGTTCGCCGACTTCTTCCTTTTTCATATGGATAGCGGGCACGACTATGTGTGATGGTGGCATTTTGGCGAGCTGAATAATCCGCTCACCTAAGTCGGTATCTATGACCTCAATGCCACGTTGTTCTAAGTACGGATTGAGGTGACATTCCTCGGTCAGCATAGACTTAGACTTCACCAACTTTTTGACTTTATGGCGGGATAAAATGTCATGCACGATACGATTGTGCTCTGCGCCATCTTTCGCCCAATGGACTTGTATGCCGTTGGCGATACAGTTTTGTTCAAAGGTTTCAAGATATTGAGCAAGATGGGTTAGCGTGTGGAGCTTAATTTCTGAGCCTAACTGACGCAGTTGTTCCCATTCTGGGATGCTACCCGCGGCGCGGTCGCGTTTTTCTCTGAGCATCCATAGCGCTTTTGAATGCCAGTCGACACGGGTTTCGTCGCGGCAAAAAATATCGGCTTTATGGGCATGGACTTGGGAGCCATTAGCTCCGTGATTATGATTGTAAGCCATGGTGAGTCTCCTAGAGCGCGGCGTTTAGCACTTGCGCTATGTGGCGAATTTCAATCGGCAATTGCTGTCTGCGGATCATGCCATCGAGGTGCAATAGGCATGAGGGATCAAAACCCACCACATACTCAGCACCCGTTGCGGCGTGGGCTTGGGCCTTGTCTTTGCCCATTTTGGCCGACACAGCGCCTTCATCGACGGCGAAGGTGCCACCAAAGCCGCAGCATTCGTCACGGCGGTCTGGATACACTATGTCTATGCCGGCAATATTGGCCAATACAGCTTCGACTTTGTTGAATCTTGGCCCCATTTGCTCACTTGGGGTGGCAAGGCTTAACATGCGAATGCCATGGCAACTCAGTTGCAAGCTTACCTTGTGCGCGAAGGGCTTGGTAAAGGCTGGGATCGGCGCGATATCGTGTAAAAACTCTGTGAGTTCATAGAGTTTGTTGATCACAGCTTGTGCTTCTGGGCTGCTATCAAACTCGTGGAAGTTTTCTTTGGCGGCCACTAAACAAGAGGCGGCAGGGCAAACAATAGCGTCGCATTCCACTCCTTTAAAGGCGTTGAGCAATTTAAGGGTGGTACTGCGTGCTGCATCGAAGCAACCCGAGTTTGTCATCGGCTGGCCACAGCATGTTTGACCCGCGGGTAGAATCACTTGGTGCCCGAGTTTCTCTAATAATTCCAAGGTGGCAATCGCGACCTCTGGCATCATTTGATTGACTAGACACGGGATGAAAAGGGCGATTTTCATTGTGTTTTCTCTTTCTTGTTAGTGAACGACATTGCCTTGCAGTGTGACCCAATATCCACACTAATGCTAAGGTAGTTGATCAAATATAGGCCTATCTTAGCGGAATAAGTAGCCCTAATTTAGTAAATGAGCTTGTAGATTTTTTCAAAAATGAGAATATTTTAACTTGATGATTACATTGGTTTTAAAATGTATTTATTCAGGTTTTAAATTCTCAAAAAATACTTAATGACAAATAAATGAGAATAGTTCGCTTATATAAACAAACGGGGCTAAAAATAGCCCCGTTGTTTACTACTGTTATACCAGATTAGCGGCTGCACTCTTCGAGCAGATAAGCTAAGTGGCGGTAGGAAATGCCGCTGTGTTGGGTCAAACCGACTTCGCACATACGGTTGGCGTAATAGCCTTCCTTAATCTCGACAGGAATGAGTTTTTTGATATTACGCAGTGCGCTGGCGTTGATTTCAGGCTTATACAAGCCTTTTTCACCCGCGTAACCGCAGCAGTCAATTCCCGCAGGTTTGAGCACTTGTGCAGAGCAGGCATCGGCGATTGCTTGCATCTTAGGTTCAAGTTTCATCTTGCGTGCGCTACAACCTAAGTGCAGTGCCACATTGACTTTTTTGCTGATGTTGAGTTTAGTCAGTAGCTTGTCGTGCATAAACTCAACTAAGTCGATAATTTGTACTTTTGGATTACCTGACAAAGTGCGGTAGGTGCAAGACAAGGCATCGACGATCACTGGCAGCTTGCCACCATTGGTCATCTTGCTCACTGCATCGATAAGTTCTTGGCGTTTGGCATCGGCGTTTTTAAAGTCGCCCTTAGATTCCCACATCTGGCCGCAACATAAATCGCGGGTTTTTTCTGGCGTGATGACGTTATAGCCAGCACGTTCCAGCAGCGTGACGACCACCTCTGGCAAAGTGCGGTTATCGGGATCTTTTGGCGTCGGACCAAAGGTTCTGCCGCCGCAGGCTGGGAAGTAAACCACTGTTTCTTGGCCAACTTTAGCGGGGGATGGTTTTGGCAATTTGCCGCCTTTCGGGAAATCGGGGTTCCAATAAGGCACTTCTTTTGAAATCAAACGGCCGGTTTTCATTAGGGCACTGGTAATGTTATCGCCAGTGATCTTGTGGATCACGCCAAGCATGTCAAAACCTGAACTGATAACCTGGTTAACTGCGCCAAAGTGTTTGGCTTGGAAATCTAAGACTTTTTGTTCAGTAGTGCTGATGTACGGCGTGCGCAGTTTACGCACCAGTTGGCCCATGCTGTTATCCACTGGGCAAGCAATAGTACAAAGCTGGCAGGCGGCACAGGTATCAACTACATCGTATTTAGCGGCGGCGCGCATTTCTGCTGCGGCGGCTTTATCACCGGATTGTTCTAAACGTTCGATTTCACGCAGAGTCGCAATACGCTGACGAGGTGAGAAGTTGAGTGCCGATGTTGGGCAGGTTTTTTCACAGAAACCACATTCGATACACTTATCAACAAAATCATCGACCACAGGGCAGGGCTTGATGTTTTTAACGTGGACATTGCTATCGTCGTTAAGAATAACGCCTGGGTTTAGAATACCCTGTGGATCAAATACTTGTTTGATGCTCTTCATCAAAGTGTAAGCATCTTGTCCCCATTCTTTTTCGACGAACGGCGCGACAGCACGGCCAGTACCATGCTCGGCTTTCATTGAGCCGTCGTACTTGTTAATCACCATGTCGGCAATATCATCCATAAAGGCATGGAAACGATCGATATCGGCTTGAGTCGAGAAGGTGGGGGTAATGATAAAGTGGAAGTTCCCCGCAAGAGCATGGCCATAAATACAGCCTTCAGGGTAACCATGTTTATGGAAAAGCTCAGTGATATCGTGCGCCGCAGCAGCAAGGTGCTCTAGTTCAAAGGCCACGTCTTCGATGATAACTGAGGTTCCCTTTGGACGCTCACCACCTACAATCGGGAACAAGCCTTTGCGCATTGCCCAGTATTTGTCATAAACCGCTGGATTAGTACTAAATTCCATTGGGCGGATAAAGTCAAAACCGGCGAGTTTCGCGGTGACATCTTGAGTATAATTTTCTAAGGTTTTGTCGTCATCAGCACGGGATTCTATCAGTAGAATAGCGGATAAGGCCGGTAATTCTGATAACCAATCTGGCATGCCTGGCTTGCCCGTTACTGCTTTGATTGATGGCCAATCAAGGAGTTCAGCCGCAGAAACGCTTTCACCGTTTATCAGTGGTATGGCTCGTGCGGCATCTTCCATATTATGGAATACGGCCATAGCTGAGGCTTTAAATTTAGCTTCATTCACTGTGTGATAAGTGACTTCATTAATAAAGGCTAATGTGCCTTCCATCCCCACCATTAAGTGGTTGATGATGTCAAATGGGTCGGTAAAATCGAGTAACGAATTGATGCCGTAGCCGGTGGTATTTTTAATGGAATACTTTTTACGAATTCTGTCCGCTAACACTGTGTTATGGCGAGTCATGTGCGACAGTTCTGTCAGCGCATCCAGTATTTTTCCATGGGATTTAACAAAGGCAGCTTTTGATTTTTCACAGCCTGTATCGAGTTCAGTACCATCTGCAAAAAGAAGTTTCGCGGAAGCGATAGTTTGGTAACTGTTTTGCGCAGTACCACAGCACATTCCCGAAGCATTGTTTGCCACAATACCACCAATTTTGGCGGAGCCTATGGTGGCGGGATCGGGACCAATTTTGCGGTTAAGCGGCGCGAGTACGGCGTTAGCGTCGGAACCAATGACAGCCGCACCTAAGGTGATTTGTTTGGCATCGCTACTGACTTCAATCTTTCTAAAACCATCATGGCCAAGGATCAACAAAATACCTTCACCGATAGCTTGGCCAGATAAACTGGTTCCAGCGGCCCTAAACGTGACGGGTGCATCATGCTTACGGGCAACGGCTAATGTGAGCTTTACCTGTTCTAGGGTTTCTGCATGGACAACCACTTCTGGGACTATCCTGAAGTAGCTTGCATCGGTGGACCAGGCAAAACGGCGAACGGGATCATCCGTCACGGGATGATCACCTAATTGCGTTCTTAGATCATCGATGACCAGTTTATAGTTAATCGACATAGCATCATTCTCTTTATTAATAGATTAAAGCCGAAGTCACTGGGAGTGACTTCGGGCATTCAATAAAATAAAACGGCTTAGAATCCACCCCACAGGGTAGCTATTGTGCCCGCCAGTAAGGCATAACCAATGGCAACAGGCATTGTTTTACGGATAATTTCTGATTCTCTACCTGCCATACCCACTACTGTTGCAGCGGCAACCACGTTCATTACGCACATCATGTTACCGGCGTTTGCACCGATACCTTGTAGTGCCAATACCAGTGTGTGGTTCATGCCAATATTGTCGGCCACGCTGTATTGAAGGCTGGAGAACATCATGTTTGAGAAGGTGGCTGAACCCGATAAGAAGGCACCAAAAATCCCCACGATAGGCGCCATCCAAGCCCACACTGCGCCCATGGAACCTGCCAACATATCCGCTAAAGCGACAGGCATTGAGGCAAGACCCTGAAGAATCCCCTGATGATTTACAAATAAATCATCAAATTAGGGTGGAAGCGCATCTTGTTGCATGATCAAATGGTTTCGCTAAAAACTACACTTGGACAACAAGATGCGCGAAGCCAATATCCTACAACATTCTTTACACCAATACTGCCCAGAACTTCACCTAAAACGATTAAACAGCTTGATGCTGGCCTCTAAGGCACTGATTGAATGTAAGACACTGACCTTGACTGAGTTAGGTCGAAA